>SLHT01000190.1 GCA_007136055.1 Syntrophomonadaceae bacterium | reverse complement strand
TTGTAAAAGGAAAGCGGGGCATAGATTTGTTTCGTTTATTGAAACAATGTGGTGAAGTAGATCTGGTTGGCTTAGCCTGCCCCGATGGAGAAATAGACTGGCTGACCGAAAAGGAACGTAAAAGTTATTATATTACAGCTGATCTGGATAAAATCATGGCTTTGCCTGAATTGGAAACTGTTATAGATGGCACAGAAGAACCTGCTGTAGCAGATTACTTGAAAAAAAATCTTCATGATGGAGTAAAACTCGAAGAGTTAACGCCGCCTTCAATTCTAAGTGCAGTATTAGATACAAGAGAGCAGCTTATGGAAACACGCCTGTTAAAAGGTGAGCTGTTGGCCATACTTAACTCTGTCCAGGATGCGATCGAAGTGGTTGATGAACAGGGTGTTGTTAAGTATGTTAATCCTGCATTTACCCGTGTAACGGGAATTCCTGAAAGTAAAAGGGTTAACCGCAGCATCTTCGATGTTTCGCCCCAGGGTGCCCTGGCCCAGTCGCTGATTCAGCAAAAACCTATTACCGGCTACCGCACCTATGTTGGTGGTTCCGATGCTGATGTTATCTCTAACGCTTCGCCGATTATTGTTGATGGAGAGCTGATGGGCGCCGTGGTTGTTTTCCAACCTGTTGGCGATATCTTGAAATTAATGGATGAGCTGCAGTACAGTAACGCTTTGATCGATAACCTTTATGCCCAGATCGACCAGATTTCAGGCAGCCGTCTTAGCTTTGAATCGGTGACGGGGAAGAGTAATATCCTTTCTGCTACAATTGAACGTGCCCGGAAGGCAGCCCGCAGTGAATCGGCAATTTTAATCAGCGGCGAAAGTGGAACGGGTAAAAGTTTTTTTGCCCAGGCCATACACAACAACAGCCCGCGCAAGAAAAAACCGATCCTTGCCATTGATTGTACTTCTGTCCCCGATTCCCTGCAGGAAATAGAAATTTTCGGTTGCGAAAAAGGAGCCATGCCCGGAATAGTGCGCACCCGTATTGGCAAAATTGAGCTGGCTGCAGGCAGTACCCTTTTTATAAAAGAAATAAATTCGCTAAACCCCTACCTGCAGAAAAAGATTTTAAAAGTTTTAGAGGAAAAACAGTTTTGTCGCATCGGAGGCAGCCAGCCGCTTTCGATCGATGTCAGAATTGTGGCTTCGTCCAGTGAAAACCTCATCAATGCTTCACTGCAGGGTTATTTCTCGGATGAGCTCTACCGCAGGTTAAGCCAGGTTACAGTCAACCTGCCGCCGCTTCGCAAACGTCCTGAAGATATTCCCTTGCTGGCCGAAGCGCTGATGGAGCGTTTTAACCGTAAACTGGGTAAAAAAGTGAAGGAAATATCACCACGGGCCCTGCAGGAATTGTCCGAGTATGATTGGCCCGGCAATATTAGTGAGCTAAAAAGCGTTATTGAGCGAGCCATGGTGGTAGCGAATGGTTCTGTAATCGAATACCATCACCTGTCACCGTACATTGGGCGCCTGGGCACCCAGGATACGCCCGCCTTTGATGAAATTATACCTCTCGATAAAATGGAGGAAATGATGCTTAAACTGGCGATTACCAGGTACGGGGAAACCCTGGAAGGTAAAAAAAAGGCGGCCCAGGCCTTGAATATTTCACTGGCTACTTTATATAATAAGTTAAAAAAATATAGCGCCTAAATCATTACTTAACCGAATGGAGGATTCACATTGAAGCTTTATGAATACTTGGGAAAAGAGTTGTTCGAGCGTTACGGCATTCCGATTCCAAAAGGCCGGGTAGTAGAAAATGCTGAACAGGCCGGGGAAGCTGCGGCCGAATTAGGGGAAGTGGTTATTAAATCGCAGGTCCTTACCGGGAAAAGAGGTAAAGCAGGAGGTATTTCTTTTGCCTCAAGTTCCGACGAAGCAATAAAAGAAGCTAAGCGTATTTTTAGCATGGAGCTCGGAGGTTTTACTGCCGATAACTTGCTGGTTGAAGAAAAGGTGCAGATAGAACAGGAGATATACCTAGCTTTAACAGTTGACGGAGCTGCCCAGCGTCCTGTTGTGCTCGTTTCTTTAGATGGTGGAATGGATGTGGAAGATGTATCCGAAGAGCGCATGATCAGATGGCCTGTTGACGTTACAGTCGGCCTGCAGGCTTTTATGGTGCGGGAAATATGCCGCAAGCTGGGAGTCGAGGGCAGCCTGCAAAAGGAATTTATAAAACTGCTGCCCAAGCTCTACAAGATGTTCAGGGAAATGGATGCCGAACTGGCCGAAATTAACCCCCTGGCCTTAACACCTGAGGGGCTGATTGCCGCAGATGCCAAGGTAACCATCGATGATGATGCTCTTTACCGCCACCCGCAGCTGCCTATGATCAAAGAAAAAACTGCCCTGGAGCTTAAAGCGGAAGAACTTGATCTTGCTTATGTCGAGCTCGAAGGTGATATTGCAGTAATGGCCAACGGAGCCGGGATTACAATGGCTACTTTAGATATGGTTCAGCATTACGGCGGTTCCCCTGCTAACTTCCTCGATTTTGGCGGCGGAGCCGATGTAGAAAAAACATCCCAGGCTTTAGAGCTGCTTTTGGGGACGAATCCAAAAGTGCTGTTAATCAACATTTTTGGCGGAATAACCCGCTGTGATGTAGTTGCCGAAGCTTTTGCCAGGGTCAGGGAAAGCAAAGGCATCGAATTGCCCGTTTCATTCCGCCTGGTTGGAACCAACGAAACAGAAGGCCGGGCAATTCTCGATAAGGCGGGCATTAAATCTTTTACCTCAATGGATGAAGCTGTGAGCCATGCAGTTGATCTGCTCAATGCATCCTGATCATTTTAAAAAGCTGTAACAATTGTGATTTGCAGACTTGCACTGATGAAAGGAGTTTAAAAGAATGGCCATCTATATTAACGATAAAACGCGTGTCCTGGTCCAGGGTATGACTGGAAATCAGGGTTCGTTTCACACCGGTCAGATGCTGGCTTACGGAACTAAGATAATTGGTGGAGTATCCCCGGGAAAGGGAGGACAGTCTGTTGAAGGGATAACTGTTTACAATACAGTTTTTGAAGCAGTGGAAAAAGAGTCTGCTGATGCCAGCATTCTTTTTATCCCGGCGCCTTTTGCCAAAGATGCCGCCCTGGAAGCTCTGGCCGCAGGGATTAAGATTCTAATTTTGATTCCCGAGCATATTCCCCTGCATGATGCCATGGATATAATGACCCAGGCCAGGCAGAATAATGCTGTTGTAGTTGGCCCCAATACTTTCGGCCTGGTTTCTTCGGGCGCTTCTAAAATCGGGATTATGCCTAACCAGTACTTTATACCAGGTCCGGTCGGTGTTGTTTCAAGAAGCGGTACCCTTTGCTACGAAATTGTCGGGCATCTCACCGAAAACGAAGTTGGCACCACGACAGTCGTCGGACTTGGCGGTGACAGGGTGGTCGGTTTGCATTTTGTAGATGTGCTTAAAGAATTTGAAAAAGATCCCGAAACCAAAACGGTTGTCCTTGTCGGTGAAATCGGGGGAAGCGCTGAGGAAGAAGCAGCCGCGTTTATTAAATCTTCAATGACTAAACCGGTTATAGCTTACCTGGCAGGCAAAAGCGCTCCTCCGGGTAAGCGAATGGGGCATGCGGGAGCGATTATTGAACGTGGTCGGGGCACCTTTGAAAGTAAGGTTGAAGCGCTTACGGCAGCGGGGGTTAAAGTTGCCGATTTACCGACTAAAGTTCCTGCGCTGGTTAAAGAGGTTATCGGGAATAAATAGTTAATGAACAG
Source organism: Syntrophomonadaceae bacterium (assembly GCA_007136055.1). Lineage (GTDB taxonomy): Bacteria > Bacillota > Dethiobacteria > DTU022 > DTU022 > T3SED10-7. The sequence goes on along the minus strand of SLHT01000190.1, from coordinate 24,802 downwards.
GGAAGCAGCAGAAAGGAGGCCACGTGAAAATTGAGTGATCAGGAAAATAAAGAGAAATTGGTTCAGGCTAAAAAGGTCTGGCAGGAAAAAACAGATAAGATGATTGAAAAGCGCCCGGAGCGCAAGCAATTCAAGCTTGATTCCGATCTTGAACTGGAAAGGGTTTACGATCCTTTTCACCTGGAAGATTTTAATTACCTTGATAAGTTGAATTGGCCTGGAGAGTATCCCTTTACGAGGGGCATCCAGCCGACCATGTACAGGGGGCGGCTCTGGACCATGCGCCAGTATGCCGGGTTTGGCAGCGCCGAGGAAACAAATGAGCGTTTTCGCTACCTGCTTGACCAGGGCCAGACAGGCTTAAGTGTTGCTTTCGATTTGCCGACCCAGATTGGTTACGATTCCGATCATCCCCTCGCCCGCGGTGAAGTAGGCAAAGTTGGGGTGGCGATTGATACACTGGCCGACATGGAAATACTGATGAAGAGTATTCCCCTTGACCAGGTCACCACATCGATGACTATCAATTCCCCGGCTGCAGTCCTGCTGGCTATGTATATGGCTGTAGCCGAGAAACAGGGAATATCACTGGATAAAATTGGCGGAACCATCCAAAACGATATTTTAAAAGAATACGTGGCCCGCGGAACATATATTTTTCCCCCGCGCGAATCGATGCGTATCATTGTCGATATATTTTCGTATGCTGTAGAAAATATTCCCACCTGGAATACAATCAGCATCAGTGGCTATCACATCAGGGAAGCGGGTTCTACAGCTGTTCAGGAGGTAGCTTTCACTCTCAGTAATGCCATTGCTTACGTGGAAGCGGCCCTGAAAGCCGGGCTGGAAGTTGATCAGTTTGCTCCCCGTCTCTCCTTTTTCTTTAATGCCCACTCGAATTTTTTCGAAGAAATTGCCAAGTTCAGGGCAGCGAGGAGAATCTGGGCCAAATTGATGAAGGAACGCTTCGGGGCTAAAAATCCGCGTTCGCTGATGTTGCGTTTTCATACCCAGACGGCAGGGTCTACCCTGACCGCCCAGCAGCCTGATGTTAATATTATGCGCGTAGCTTACCAGGCTTTAAGCGCAGTTCTGGGGGGAACACAGTCTCTGCATACCAATTCGCGTGATGAAGCCCTGGCCCTGCCCAGTGAACATTCCGTCTTACTGGCCCTGCGTACCCAGCAGGTAGTTGGTTATGAAATCGGGGCTGCCGATACGGTCGACCCGCTCGGCGGTTCTTACTTTATTGAAACTCTAACTGATCATATGGAAGAAGAAGTAATGCGCTATATTGACCGCATCGATGAAATGGGTGGTTCGGTTGAAGCGATTGAAAAAGGTTTTATCCAGAAAGAAATTCAGGCCAGCGCTTACCAGTATCAAAAAGAGGTTGAGTCACAGGAACGGGTGGTCGTAGGTGTAAACAAGTTTCAGACCAGCGGTGAGCAGCCGATGGACCTTTTAAGAATGGATCCCGCTACCAGCCAGCGCCAGGTTGAACGGATTAAAGAAGTTCGTCTCAGCCGTGACCAGGGCAAAGTATCTGACGCCCTGCAGGAGCTGCGTAAGGCGGCCCAATCTGACGATAACCTGATGCCTCATATTCTAAAAGCAGTTAAAGCTTATGCTACATTAGGTGAAATTTGCGGTGTTTTAAGAGATGTTTTCGGCGAGTACCAACAGCAGATTACCCTGTAAGAAAACATAAGTATTTGCTCAGATCAAGGAGGAATGATTGTATGGTCGATAAACCGTTGCGAGTGCTCGTCGGTAAAATTGGACTTGATGGACACGACCGCGGAGCAAAAGTGGTAGCGCAAGCCCTGCGCGATGCCGGTATGGAAGTAATCTATACGGGACTTAGACAGACGCCGGAACAGATTGTTGAAGCGGCGCTCCAGGAAGATGTCCAGGTGATTGGTTTAAGTATCCTTTCCGGAGCACATATGCAGTTGTTGCCACCGGTGTTGGAGATGCTGCGTGAACAGGATAGCAGTGATATAATTGTAGTCGTTGGTGGGATTATCCCCAAAGAAGATATTACCTATCTAAAAGAAAATGGTGTGGCGGAAGTCTTTACGCCTGGCTCGACGACTGAGGAAATTATCAGCTTTGTTAAAAAAAAAGTTGAACAAAATCAATGAGAAGGAGCGTTAATCGTGTTTGAAAAAATAGATCACATCGGGATTGCTGTCGCTGATCTTGAAAAGGCGATCAAGCTTTACCGGGATCAGATCGGGCTCGAGTTTAAAGGGACTGAGGTAATAGATGAGCAGAAAGTAAAGGTAGCTTTTTTCCCGGTCGGGGAAAGCAAGGTCGAGCTTTTAGAGCCGACCGACCCGAATGGGCCTGTGGGCAAATACATTGCAAAGAAAGGCGAAGGGGTGCATCACCTTTCCTTCAGGGTCTCTAAAATTGAAGATAAACTTAAGCAGTTAAAAGATCAAGGGGTGGTTTTAATAGATGAGACGCCCCGTTACGGGGCGGGAGGAGCTAAAATTGCTTTTCTACACCCGAAATCGACCGGCGGAGTGTTAGTGGAACTTTGCGAACGTTAAAGATGAGAGAAATTACTGCAGAAAGCGGTGAAAGCAATGGATGACAAACTGAAGCATCTTCAGGATAGACGCGAACTGACCCATGCCGGTGGAGGCGAAAAGCGGGTTAACGCTCAGCATGAAAAAGGAAAGCTGACCGCCAGGGAGCGCTTAAACAGGCTGCTTGATGAAGACAGCTTTGTCGAGATCGGTGCTTTATCTCAGACAAACCTGGAAGATGCCAGCAGCCTTGATTATCCCAACCCCGGTGAAGGAGTCGTTACAGGGTATGGTACGATTTCAGGGCGGCGTATCTATATTTATGCCCAGGATTTTACTGTGGCCGGCGGGTCGCTGGGTGAAGTGCACGCCCGGAAAATATGCCGCGTTCTTGACCTTGCGGCACAAAACGGAACCCCTGTAATTGGTTTAAATGATTCAGGCGGGGCCCGTATCCAGGAAGGGGTGTATTCTTTAGACGGTTTCGGCAATATCTTTTACAGGAACACTCTCTGTTCGGGGGTAGTGCCCCAGCTATCGGTAATTATGGGGCCCTGCGCCGGAGGGGCAGTTTATTCCCCGGCAATAACAGATTTTGTATTTATGGTTGATAAAACCAGTAACATGTTTATTACCGGCCCGCAGGTCATAAAAGCAGTGACGGGGGAGGAAGTAACACCGGAAGATTTAGGCGGGGCCGCCACCCACAATCAGACCAGCGGTGTGGCTCACTTTTTTGCCGTGGACGAGGAAGAGTGTTTTTCTCAGATCCGCAGCTTGTTAAGCTACCTTCCTTCCAATAATATAGATGATCCACCCCTGGCAGAGCCGCGTGAACCTGAATTGAATCAGGATGAACTGGTTACGATAATGCCCGATAATCCAAACCGTTCCTATGATGTCCGTGAACTGATTAAAAGAGTGGTCGACGGCAGTGAGCTAATGGAAGTACACGGTGGTTATGCTCCGAATGCCGTAGTCGGTTTTGCCAGGTTGAACGGCCAGTCTGTTGGCATCATTGCCAACCAACCCCTGGTTAAAGCAGGCTGCCTGGATATAAACTCTTCCGATAAAATTGCCCGCTTTGTGCGTTTCTGTGATTGTTTTAACCTGCCTTTAGTTACCTTTGTCGATGTCCCTGGTTATCTGCCGGGCGTAGAACAGGAATGGGGCGGGGTTATCCGTCACGGAGCCAAGATTCTCTATGCTTATTCAGATGCTACAGTGCCGCAGATATCGGTTATTCTGCGTAAAGCTTACGGAGGTGCGTATATCGCGATGAATTCACGCTCCCTGGGCGCTGATCTCTGTCTGGCCTGGCCTTCTGCAGAAATTGCTGTAATGGGTCCGGAAGGCGCTGTTAATATTGTCAATCGCCGCGAACTGGAAGCAGCTGATGACAAGGCGCAGAAACGGCAGGAACTGGTCCAGGAATATCGTGAACGTTATGCAAATCCCTATATTGCTGCTGCCCGCGGCTGGGTAGATGAGGTAATAGAACCCCGTGAAACCCGGGCTTACCTGATCCGCGGCCTGAAAATGGTCGGCACCAAGCGGGAGCAGCGCCTGAAGCGCAAGCACGGCAATATACCGCTGTAGAGAAAAATATCGGTAGGGGGAAGAATTTGTTGCCAAATAGTTATCAACAAATCCTTTCTCTTAAGTAATCATGACAATAGCAATTATTTCTCGATAGCCTATTGACATTTGACTTTGGTGTGTTAAAATCAATAAAAATATTATAATATAATGCCCGTGATGGGGAGAGTAGCTGTTTTGTGGCGGTAGCAGCGAGCCGGAGTTGGTGAAAGTCCGGACCTGAAGCAGACGGTGAAGCGCACCCCGGAGGTGGCAGTTGAAGCCGGCCAAGGAGCCGGTGAGTAGGCTGTCCCGGTTTATGCCGTTATCAAGGCCGTTTTTCATGAAAACGGTGTGAGGGGATCGGCAAAATGCTTGCCGATCAATAAAGGTGGTACCGCGAGCCTCTCGTCCTTTAAAGGATGAGGGGTTTTTTTATTTCAGGAGGAATGAAAATGATTAAAGCTGCTGTTTTAGGGGCAACCGGCTATACAGGCACAGAATTAATACGTCTTTTAAGCGTTCATCCAGATGTAGAACTGGTCCTGGTAAGTTCAGAAAGTTATGACGGTAAAAAGGTAAGTGAGATACATCCCCAGTTTAAGGGGCAGGTTGAGTTGACCCTTGAATCGATGCAGATTGAAGAGATTCCCCATTCAATTGATCTTGTTTTTTGCGCCCTGCCGCACGGCCACTCGGCAGCGGCAGGAGCTGCCCTGCTTAAAAGAGGTTTTCGGGTTGTCGATTTGAGTGCCGACTTCAGATTAAAGAAGTCTGAACTATATACTAATTGGTATGGAATTAAACATCCCCATACCGAACTGCTGGATAGCTCTGTATACGGTCTTCCTGAACTATACGGACAGGATATAAAAAGCGCAGATTTAGTTGCCAACCCGGGCTGCTACCCAACGGGGATTATATTGGGCCTAGCACCCCTCCTAAAGCATAAACTAATTGATCTGAAAAGCATTATTATCGATGCCAAGTCAGGAGTATCGGGAGCCGGGCGGACTCCCAGGCAGCCTTTTCACTTTCCCGACTGCACTGAAAATTTTAAGGCTTACCGCATTGCTTCGCACCAACACACGCCAGAAATTGAACAGGAATTGAGCCGACTGGCCGGCGGGGATCTGCAGGTAACCTTTACTCCCCACCTGGTGCCGATGGTGCGCGGTATTCTATGTACTACATACCTCACGATAGAGGGATCAAAAAGTGAAGAAGATCTCTGTAACCTTTATAAAAACTTTTACAGCAGCTGTCCTTTTGTGCGCATATATGAACCGCCGTATCTGCCCGAGACCCGTTTTGTACGCGGCAGCAACTACTGCGACCTGGCTTTAAAACTGGACAATAGAACGAACCGTTTAATTATCGTTTCTGTAATTGATAACCTGGTCAAGGGCGCGTCAGGCCAGGCCGTACAGAATATGAATATTATGTTCGGCCTGTCTGAAAAAACAGGCCTCGGACAACTGGCAGTTTAAGATTAATTAAAGCAAGCGCGGAGGTGCCCGGTGAAAAAAAACGATAAGAACAAGTGGATAAAAATAGAAAACAGGGGTTTAACAGCTGTTAAAGGTTTTCAGGCTTCCGGAGTTGTTGGTGGTTTGAAAAAAGGGAAAAAAGACATTGCTGTCATCTACAGTGAAAAAGAAGCAGTTGCCGCCGGGGTATTTACCCTTAACGTTGTTCAGGCTGCTCCTGTGCATCTCTGCAAAGCGCAACTAGAAAATCCGGTGCGTGCTTTAGTGGTTAACAGTGGCAATGCCAATGCCTGCACGGGCGAACAGGGCAGGCGCGACGCTCAGCAAATGGCTGCGAGAACAGCGGCCTCTTTGAAAATCGATAGCGGTAAGGTGATGGTTAGTTCTACCGGAGTAATCGGCGTTCCCCTGCCTATGGATAAAGTAAACTCAGGCATCAGTGCAGCGGTATCTGCCCTCGGTAAAGGGCCGGATTTTGACTCAGCTTCAGCCGAGGCAATCATGACTACAGATACAGTAATAAAGCAGTTGGCTTATCGCTGCAGCCTTCCTGAAGGTGACTTTCATCTGGCCGGTATAGCCAAGGGCTCGGGGATGATTTGCCCTAACATGGCAACCATGCTTGCTTTCCTGGTTACTGATGTAAGAATTCAACGTTCCTTGCTTCAGGACTTGTTTGCCGAGGCGGTCGATAAATCGTTTAATGCCATTACCGTTGACGGGGACACCTCAACTAACGATACCGCCCTTATTCTGGCCAACGGGGCTGCTGATGGAGTCGAGATAACTGCAAACAGTGAAAATTTATCCCTGTTCAAAGAAATGCTTATTGCGGCAGCTAAAGAGCTGGCACTCAAGATTGTCGAAGACGGGGAGGGGCTGACCAAGGTAATCACCTTAACAATTAGAGGCGCCGCTGATGAAAAAGAAGCCAGGATTATGGCCCGCAGTGTGCTCAATTCGCCCCTGGTTAAAACAGCATTTTACGGCGAGGATGCTAACTGGGGTCGGATTTTAGCTGCCCTGGGCTATGCAGGGGTTGCTTTCAACCCCGATTTAGTCGATATCTTTATCGGTCCTTTTCAGGTTGCGGCCAATGGCGGTGCGGTTCCTTTCAGTGAAGAAAAGATGAAAAAAGTGCTCCAAAATCGCGAAGTGGCTGTATTACTTGATCTAAAAAACGGTCCGGCAGAAGTTACAGCCTGGGGCACCGATATGAGTCATGAATATATTAGCATTAACAGCGACTACCGCAGTTAACAGGAAGCAGGTGGATAGTATGAATCAGGAAGCTTTACTTAGTATTCCGAAGGCGGAGGTGTTGCTCGAAGCCCTTCCCTACATGCAGTCATTTACCGGGAAATATTTTGTGATTAAATACGGCGGCCAGGCTATGGTCAGCCCCGAGTTGATGGAATCGGTCATCCTCGATCTGATTTTGCTTAAATATATCGGGGTAAAGCCTGTCCTGGTGCACGGCGGGGGAAAAGAAGTCAGCCAGGTAATGGCAAAACTGGGCAAAGAGCCTCGTTTTATAAACGGGCTTCGCGTTACAGACGATGAAACGATGGAAATTGTGGAGATGGTTTTAAGCGGCAAAATTAATAAACAGATTGTCAGCCTTTTTAACCAACGCGGCGGTAAAGCGGTCGGCCTGAGCGGCCGCGACGACGAGATCCTGCAGGCCAGGCGCAAGGAACTGGAGCAGGTTAACGGGGATCCGCAAAGTGAAAAAACAGATCTCGGACGGGTCGGTGAAATAATCCAGATTAATCCTGCCCTGATCTATACCCTAAGTGATAACGGTTATATCCCGGTCATATCTTCTATTGGCGCAGGCCTGAACGGGGAAAGTTTAAATATCAATGCCGATCATGCCGGAGGTGAACTTGCTGTTGCTCTTAAAGCGGAAAAATTGATAGTTCTCACAGATGTCGATGGCATTTACCGGGAAACTGAAGACGGGCAGGAATTTATCTCTTCAATTAGCCGCAGGGAGATAAGGGCGATGATTATGAACGGTGAAATTAGCGGCGGAATGATCCCCAAGGTCGAATCATGCCTGATGGGTCTGGACGGTGGAGTGCGGAGGACCCATATTGTTGACGGCAGGGTTCCGCATTCCCTGATTTTAGAGATATTTACCAATGCCGGTATCGGTACTATGGTTACGCAGTAAATAGGAAGTGAGGGTTCTGGAACAATGAAAAGCATTCAGGAACTGGAAAGTACTTATATTATTAATACCTACAACCGCCAACCCGGAATGACCCCCTGCCTGGTTAGGGGGGAAGGCTCCTATGTATGGGATGACAGCGGTAAAAAATATCTTGATTTCTTAGGCGGTCTTGCTGTTAACGTGGTCGGACATTGCCACCCTGCAGTGGTCGAAGCAATTCGTGAGCAGGCCGGCCTGTTGATTCATACTTCAAACCTTTACTATGGTGGGCCCCAGGCTGAATTGGCTGAAGTACTGGTTGAAAATACTATGCCGGGAGGCAAGGTATTTTTCGCAAACAGCGGCGCTGAAGCAAATGAAGCGGCAATAAAGCTGGCCCGTAAAAACAAAGCCGATCGCTATAAAATTATAACCGCTGAAAGCTCGTTTCACGGTCGGACCCTGGCCACTGTAACCGCTACGGGCCAGCCGAAGTACCAAAAACCTTTTGCCCCGGTTGTTGAAGGCTTTTCTTATGGTATATTTAACGATTTAGATTCATTTAATAATTTGGTTGATGATCAAACGGCGGCAATTATGATTGAGCCAATCCAGGGAGAAGGTGGAGTTTATGTGGCTGAAGACTCTTTTATGAAGGGGTTGAGAAGCCTCTGTGATCGCGAAGGAGTTTTACTGATTTTTGATGAGGTGCAGTGCGGAATGGGCCGCACAGGCGAACTGTGGGCTTTTGAACATTACGGTGTAATGCCCGATTTGCTAACCGCAGCCAAGGGCTTGGGCGGCGGATTACCCATCGGAGCGATGTTGGCCCGCGAGCCGTACAGGGATGTGCTTCAGCCTGGCGATCACGCTTCAACTTTTGGCGGCAACCCCGTTGTCTGCAGGGCAGCCCTGGCTGTGCTCAGGATTCTTTTGCGGCAAGGGTTTTTAAAAGAAGTGGCGGAAAAAGGTGCCTGTCTCAGACAGGATCTGGAAAATATGATTGCCACCTATCCTGCCCTGGGCTGCGAGTACAGGGGTATGGGCTTAATAAGTGCCTTAGGGTTAAAAAAGCCGGAGGCAAAAAACATCCAGGCAAAATGTACTGCCGAAGGTTTGCTGATCAATGCAATCGGCGAGCATACCCTGCGTTTTTTGCCTCCGCTGACTATTAGCAGGAGTGAACTTGAAGACGGGTTGAAAACTATCAGGCGTATTTTGGACGAATTTAACGCTTAGATTAGAAAATATTGGAGGAGATTATGATGGCTAAAGAAAAAGTAGTTCTGGCCTACTCAGGCGGACTCGATACATCAGTAATCGTCAGGTGGCTTAAGGAAGAGTATGATTACGATATTATTGCCCTGACTGCGAATGTAGGACAGGGTGACGGTGAATTGGAAGGTTTAGAGGAAAAGGCCATCAAAACGGGGGCATCCCAGCTATTTATCGTGGATATCCGCGATGAATTGGTTACAGATTATATTTTTCCCATGGTTCGCTCGGGAGCGGTTTATGAAGGCAAATACCTGCTTGGTACCGCAATTGCACGTCCGGTTATCGGTAAAAAACTGGTCGAGGTGGCTGAAAAGGTGGGAGCCACAGCTGTCGCTCATGGCGCGACAGGCAAAGGCAATGACCAGGTCCGTTTCGAGTTTGCAGTCAAAGCTCTCAACCCTTACCTGAAAATAATTGCGCCCTGGCGCGAATGGAATTTAAAGTCGCGCACCGACTGTATTAAGTACGCCTGTGATCACAGTATACCCATCCCCGTGACGGCTGAAAAACCGTATAGTATAGACCGTAATATCTGGCATATTAGTTTTGAAGGCGGTGTTTTAGAAGATCCGGCCCGGGAACCCGATCGGGATATGTTCAGGCTGACCTGCGACCCGCAGGATGCGCCGGAAGAACCCGAATCGCTTTCGATCAGCTGGGACAAAGGAACACCCATTGCCGTAAACGGTAAAAACCTTGGTCCCGTTGAACTGGTTGAAGAACTAAATAAGATTGCAGGCAGACATGGTATCGGCAGGGTTGACTTGGTCGAAAACCGCCTGCTGGGCATGAAATCGAGGGGTATTTACGAAACCCCCGGTGGGACCCTGCTGGCATTTGCGCACCGCGAACTGGAGCAGTATACTTTAGATCGGGAGACTTATCACTATAAAGAAGTGGTCGCTCTAAAATATGCTGAAATGATTTACTATGGTCTCTGGTTTACCCCGCTGCGGGAAGCTTTAGACAGCTTTGTTAACAGCACCCAGGAAACAGTTACAGGTGTGGTTAATATGAAGCTTTATAAAGGAAACATAGTTGTAACCGGCAGGGAGTCGGAGCATACTCTTTACCATCCGGACATTGTGACGTTTGAAGCAGACGAGCTTTTTAACCAGAAAGACGCCGAGGGCTTTATAAACCTTTACGGCCTGCCGCTGACCGTTAAAGGGATGATGGATTGGAAGCAGAAACGGCATCTGCAGGAGGTGAAAAAAAGCTGAAAAAACCGTGGCAAGGGCGTTTTTCAAAAGACACCGACCAAGCGGTACTTAACTTTTCCGCATCTCTGCCTTACGATCGGCGCCTCGCTGACTGTGACATCAGGGGTAACATTGCTCATGTAGAGATGCTCTCTGAAAAGGGGATCATCAGCGCTGATGAAGCTGCCTTGATAATAAAGGGGCTGGTGGAAATCAAACAGGAGATAGCAGCCGACAGCTTTCCTTTTGATCTTAGCTTTGAAGATATTCACATGAATATTGAGAAGAGGTTAATCGAAAAAATCGGCTCTCTTGGCGGCAAACTCCATACAGCGCGCAGCCGTAACGACCAGGTGGCTCTTGATATGCATCTTTACATGAAAGAAGAGATTGAGATTATTGGCAGCTATTTGTATCAACTGCAGGAAACGATTATCGATCTGGCGGAGCGCTGGGAAAATGTGCTAATTCCCGGTTACACCCACCTGCAGAGGGCCCAGCCTGTACTGTTGGCGCACCACCTGCTGACTTACGTCTGGATGCTTCAGCGTGACCATGAACGACTTAACGGCGCTTTTGAGCGTGCCGACCTGATGCCTTTAGGGTCAGGAGCGCTTGCCGGCACGGGTTTTCCGATTGACCGTCGGCTGGTAGCTGAAAAGCTGGGGTTTTCGAAGCTGTATGAAAACAGTATCGATGCCGTAAGCGACCGGGATTATGTTATTGAGTTTTTATCATTCTCCTCCATTTTAATCATGCACTTGAGTCGTCTCTGTGAAGAACTGATTATGTGGAACTCGGCAGAATTCGGCTTTATCGAACTTGATGATGCTTATACAACCGGCAGCAGCATGATGCCCCAGAAAAAGAATCCCGATCTGGCCGAGCTAATTCGGGGCAAAACAGGGCGGATTTACGGTAGCCTTTTTGCCATGCTGACCGTGATGAAAGGTCTGCCCCTGGCCTACAACAAAGATATGCAGGAAGATAAGGAGGGGCTTTTCGATACGATCGATACTTTAAAGGCTCTGCTGCCCCTGTTGTCCGCTATGCTGCAGACCATGACCATCGATCGATACCGTCTTGCGGCAGCAGTAGATGATGATTATCTCTGTGCAACTGACCTGGCCGATTACCTGGTTCGCAGCGGTGTGGCTTTCAGGGATTCACATCATATAATCGGTAAAATGATCGCATTTTGCCGCGATGGAGGGATCCGCCTGCGCGAAATGGATTCTGAGGGGCGTGGCCGTTTTCATCCCGCTCTTGCCGAAGATATTTCCGCCCTTCTTTGCCCCGCCAGGGTGGTCGAAGCCCGCACCAGCCGCGGTGGCACAGCCCCTTCGGCAGTAAAAGAGCAAATCCGGCTTGCTCGTAAAAATCTGACATAAGTAGTTCTTTCCGCCTATACAGCTGGTGGCCGGTCTTCAAGATGACAGGAAAAGATGGCAAAACTGAAATTGTCTTCGGCCATACCTAATTGTTCTAAGCAAACACCGGTTACTCCGACCGGGTTGTCACCCGTTTTTATGGAGGGCTTCGTGTGCGCAAATAGAATACGCAAGTTTTTGCACTGGTTTATGCCTGCAAGGTTTGGGCACAATTTGTTTAAAACCCCTTTTTTACCGGGCAGGCTTAATATATCAGCGGGTAGCCCTTTGACAGGTCGGCTTCCCTGAAAAGGAGGGCCAGTTTGGGAAGGGAATTTATGTTTCTTTTTTCAAGTTCAGGTAAAAGTTTAACAAATAATGATGCAGCAATACGGGCGTCACCTAAAGCATCGTGCCGGCCATTAAGGCTTAGTTTAAAAAGGGAAGCGAGGCTTTCCAGTGAGTAATCCCCGTAAGAATAAAAAAGGGCTGATGTAAGCAGGACAGTATCGATTACAGGGTTTACGACTCTTTTGCCGATTGCTGCAGAAAGTTTGCTGTTAATAAAGGCCAGGTCAAAGGGGGCGTTGTGGGCGACCATGACTCGCGGTCCGGTAAATTTAAAAAAATCGAGTAAAACAGGCCCGATTTCCGGCTCATTCTGAAGCATTTCGTCGGTTATGCCCGTGATCTTTTGTGATGCTAGTGATACAGTTTTATTTGATTTGACCAGCTGGTTGAAAAAGGGTTTATCTAATACCTGTCCGTTTTCAACAATAACCGCGCCTATAGAAATTACCTCATCGCCGTTGTAAGGGTGTAAACCGGTTGTTTCGGTGTCGAAAACGACATAGGAAGCTTCGAAAAGATTTTGCTCCCAGTCGATCTGCTTCTTGATTTCTGATATAACTGCTGAGAGCTTCCTGAACAATTCTGGATCATATGTTACCGGTTCAATTTTCTTATCCCGGGAAAATATACGCTCAAACAGGTCGCCGGCCTTTTTGTTGTTGCCTTTTGCATTAAGGCGCCTGGCTTTACGGTTTAACAAGCTATAGTCAGGCTCAAAATATGAATTTTTATCCATAGCGATCCTTTCCTGTCAATCAGGCTTTGTGAACATGAAAAGCATGAGCGGTCAGTGACTGCAGGCGGCTGACAGTGATAAGCGCTCTCTTCAAGCGGCCCTTTTCTTTTCTGCTCAGGCTGTTTATGTCTACATAGTAATCGGGTGGATTGTTTTTTTTCAACCTGGCAAGCCCGTTTCTAATTCTGAACATAAGCAGGGTTTCATAGGCGCTATGCATGTATTCAACATCGTCAGCTTTGAAAACACCGCATTCACCAAGTCTTTGGATACGCTCAAAACTGTTAGTTGCCCGGATGCCTTCCCGCAGAGCAAAAAGGCGGACACAGTCTACCAGGTGGACCATAACGGTGCTTTTCAGGTTAATCAATTTTCGCTTACTTCCTGCTTTGTTTGTGATAATTTGGCCGAACATGTTTAAGGGAACCCTGTGTTTCAAATCGTCTTCGGCCATGAACAACAGGGCATGTTTTGAGTCACGAAAAAGGGTGGTTGTATAAGTTTTTAATTTATCATAAATATTTTCATCGCCTGTAATATAACGATAATCAAGGAATATGGTCATGTTCCTGATATCTTTCCCATCAAGTGTATCTACCCACATTTTTACGTTGCTTTTCCATGCCGAAAGCGGCTGGCACCAGCGGGGATTGTCAGCCATTACTTCTCCTTTACAACGCATAAAACCGCATTCTTCAAGACCGATGACAATTTTTTTGCCCAGGGTGAGAAAATAGCTGGCGGCCATATCAGCAGATGCTTTTATTGAGTCTGCAAAGATAATTCCATTATCCTGGTCAGTGCGTGAAAACTGCTCTTTTCTTCCAGCACTGCCCATGCTTATAAAGCAGTAATTAACAGGAGGCGCACCCAATCCTTCGGTGACCATCTGCGCTTCGGCAATTTGAATTATTTTACGAGTAATCCTGTCATATAACTCTGTGATCAGGGCGCAGACCTCTGAGGCGTAAGATCTCTCACTGAGCAGGGCTTGTTGAACCTGGTCCACCTCATTTATCATTTCAGCCAAGCCGCTGAAGGTGTTTTTTTCTTCAATTTGTCTGACAATCGATATGGCGCCGCTATTACGGTTTCTGATCAGATCTTTAATCGTGATAATACCGTGCAGGACATCATGTTCGTCGGTTACCACGATATGGCTGATATTATGTTTTACCATCATTAATAAAGCCTGGTAGGTAAAATCATTTGGTCGGACAGTGATTATATCGGGGCACATTATTTCATGCGCTTTTTTCTCCAAATCAGGACTGTCAGTCGATAAGACCTTTCTGACCAGGTCTCTTTCAGTAATAATCCCTACTGGTTTACCGTTGAAGGCTTTCACTACTACAGAACTGACTGCAGCTCCACTCATTTTTTTTGCCACATCTCCGACTTTATCCATTGGCAGGGTGGTAACGACCTTTTCGGTATATATATCGGAGACTTTTCTTCTTAAAGGTTGCTCCTCGATTAAATGATCGCCAGTTATGTTTGTCATTATGTTTTAATTATAAACCGACTGGTGTTAACGGGCAAGAAGAAAGCGACAGCAGCACAGGGGCAAGCAGCACAGGGGGACGGTTCTTCTGTGTTCGTTTTTTAACACAGAAGAACCGTCCCCCTGTGCTGCTTGTGCTGCCCCTTACCGGTTTTTCTCCTCTTCTTCTTCTCTCAGCATGCGGCGAAGGACTTTGCCGATCATTGTTTTGGGAAGTTCCGATTTGAATTCTACCAGTTTCGGCACCTTATAGGCGGCCAGGTCGGTTTTGCAGTAATCGAACACCTCGTCCTCGGTCATGGTTTCCCCTTCTTTAAGGACAATATAGGCTTTGAGAGTTTCTCCGCGGTAAGGGTCGTTGATTCCGGCTACTGCCGCTTCCATGATCTTCGGGTGGGTATAGAGCACTTCTTCGACATCACGGGGATAAATGTTAAAGCCGCCGGCAATTACCATATCTTTCTTGCGGTCGACTATGTAGGTATAGCCATCTTCGTCAACCTTGGCGATATCTCCGGTATAGAACCAGCCGTCTCGGATGCTTTGGGCATTTTCGTCAGGCATGTTCAGGTAGCCTTCCATTACCTGTGGCCCGCGGATGCAAAGTTCGCCAATTTCGCCAATAGGCAATTCTTTTTCACCTGTTTCCACATCGACAATTTTGAAATCGGTGTCTGGCATGGGCAGGCCGATACTGCCAGGTTTACGTTTGCCGTAAACTGGATTAGAGTGAGTAACCGGAGAAGTTTCCGACAAACCATAACCTTCCACCAGTCTGCCCCCGGTATTCTTTTCAAACTGCTGCTGAACTTCAACCGGCAGGGGCGCCGCGCCGCTGATACAGATGCGAATTGACTCAATGTGATACTTATGCAGGTCAGGAGCATTGTTGATGGCCACGTAAATTGTCGGCACGCCCGGGAATAGGGTCGGTTTTTGTTTGTCGATAGCTTTAAGAACATCTTCAAGAATGAAACGGGGCATTAAGACCAGTTTTGCTCCACTAATCAGTCCTAAATTCAAGACGGTGGTTAACCCGTAGCTGTGGAAAAAGGGCAAAACTCCCAAGGCTACTTCTTTGCCTTCCTTGAAGTCAGTACACCAGGATTGAACCTGGTATAGGTTGGCAACAAGATTTCTGTGTTGAAGGACTGCCCCTTTGGATACCCCTGTTGTTCCCCCTGTATATAATATTAAGGCGCGATCCTCTGGCATTACTTCAACCTCGGGAGGCTTTTTCCCGGCATGTTTGCTTAAAAGATCTTTAAATGAATAATCTTCAGCGGCCACTTCAACCCGGTCGCCTTCCTTCTTCTCTTTGGCCACAGTATAAAGGAAACTTAATAACCCGGGAAAGTAATCTTTTATGTTTGAGACAATAATGTTCTTTAATTTTGTATCTGGTTGAATATCCTTAATCATATTGTAGAAGCGGGTTAGGGTGATAATCGTTTCGGCACCCGAATCATTAAGCTGGTGATTCATCTCCCTGGCTACATAAAGGGGGTTGCAGGGCACGACAATAGCTCCGATAGCTTGGGCAGCAAAAAAAGCAATTGGAAACTGGGTGCTGTTTGGAAGATGAATGGCCACCCGGTCACCTTTTTTTACGCCAAGTTCTGCCAGGGCGCTGGCCATGCTTTCAACCTGTAATGATAGCTCACCATAGGTTAGTTCACGCCCCATAAAATGTATGGCCGTTAAATGCTTATAAGTTTGCGTGGCTTTTTGAAAAAGCTGGTAAAGTGATAAGGCGGGGTAATCAATGCTGTGCGGAACCCCTGGTTCATAATGGTTAAGCCATATTTTCTCCATTTTGGCACACTCCTCCTGTTAATTGACGCTCATAATTATTATTTAGGTTGTGATATTTTTCTATTATTATCCCTTATTTCCTTCCCTGCTTAAAATATTCTATACACAAACCAGCCGATCATAACGGCTTCCAGGCCAAGTTTGATCGGAAGTGCGCTCCAAAACCCAAATGAAGCTCCCAAGCCCGATTTAACAGCCTGGCCGGGCTTGCGTCTGAAAAGGAGGTCGGCCAGGGCTGCGCCCAGGAAAGGGCCAATCAGCAGCCCGATCGGGAAAAAGAATACGCCGACCAGCAGGCCTATTGCTGCGCCCCACAGGGCTGCTTTCGTGCCCCCGAAATAACGACTGCCCATGACGGCAAAGAGGTAGTCGACCCCCATTACTGTTAGGGCCAACAAGGCCTGGCTCAGAAAAAAATATAAGCTAAATTGATCAAACCCGGCGATTAGGGCGTAGAGCAGCATGCCCAGCCAAATCATTAGTGCGCCGGGCAGAATGGGCACCAGTGTGCCGATCAAACCGATTAAAAAGAAAAGTGAAGCTACAACCAGGGCAATTATATTAGTCATCTTAAAACTCCCCACCTGTAAATTATTTTAAATAAAAAAATTAATTCCCTATAATCATAGCATATATAGTGAAAAGAGAAGAACAAAGAAATACTTTTGTGATAATAAAACTTTTTAAAGCAGGAATAGCGGGTTTTAGGGCGAATTAACTATAACTAAAGAATTGAGAAAAAGAAAAAATAATCGAAAGGGGGTAAAATGTAAAATAATTCGCTAATGATAGATAAATGCAGAATTATTTTTTATTTAAGGAGGTGATCTGTTGATGAAAGACTATAAACTCGAAATTTGGGCAACATTGATCTGCTTTATTATCGTTGCTTTTATTGGCGGTTTTTTCAGTTCATTTGTCGTAATCTTAAATGAAACATTTTTTAATCAGGTGCCAACACCTGAAGGGCTGGTTGATTTTTACGGAGAGACCATGTTTGTGATCAAAGAACATCTTACTGTGATGGGCTTTCCTCTGCATTATTTCTTATTGGTTATGCTTAGCTGGATAGGGGTTACTGTTGTCGGCGCAATTTGGTGTTTTATCATGGACGGAATTGAGGAAAGACAAAGAGCTTAACGAAAGGAGGGATTATTGATCTATGGAACCAAGAGGCGAAGTTTTTGTATTAGGTTTAGTTCTCAGTATAATTGTGCTGGTCATATCCGTGTTAATCAGTGTCTGGGCTCGTCGTTTAACCCGTAACCTGGGCGATTATTACGTGGCTGGTCGTAGTATTGGTGCAATTAACAACGGTTTGGCGATGGTTTCTTTAGCCTTAAGCCTGACTACTTTTATTGGTTTAACTGCCCTGATTATCGAGGGTGTTTACATTGCTGTTGCTGTCTATGCTTCATTTACTGCTGCTTTTATTGGTCTGATGATTCTGGCTGCACCATACCTGCGGCGACACAAGTCTTTTACAACCATGGCTTTTATTTCTGAGAGGTACGATAGTAAATCGCTGCGCTTCATATCAGTTATCGTTATGATGATTGTCAGCGTACTCTACCTGGCTGGGAACCTCAAAGGAATCGGTATTGTATTTTATTTCTTACTGGGAGTTCCCGAAGTTGTTGGTATTGTAGTCGGGGGTCTCGTAGTGACCCTCTACGTTACCCTGGGCGGTATGTACGGTGTTACTTACAACCAGACTTTTCAGACTATTGTTCTGTTATTCTGCCTGATGTTTCCCGTTGCCATGGTTTTAAGGACCCTGGGTACAGCGGGATGGTTTTTCCCGCCCCTGGGTTATGGTGACCTGGTGCCCGAGATGATTGAATTTGTACCCCATTATTTCTGGGCCATGCTTGAACACCCGATAACCTATATTGCCATCTTCCTCGGATCGTTTTTCGGCATTATCGGCCTGCCTCACTTTGTAATGAGGTTCTTTACCGTTCGCGATGCCAAGGAAGCGCGTTGGAGTACGGTTCTTTGTGTATTCCTGGTCGGCCTGGTTAACACTACAGTTTATGCTACCGGCTTTGCAGCCGTTTATTTCATGCAGACTACTGCGGCGGGTGTTGATTTGACCCCTGCTGCTTACGACTATATGGTCTTTATCCTTGTCGAAGCCCTGGCCGGTGAAGGCTGGCTAGCTCTTGCTGTTGCAGGTTCTGTGGCGGCCGGACTGTCTACCGTTTCGGGTCTCTTGATGATTATGGGTGCCGGATTAATTCATGACCTCTACGGAGAGCTGAAGCCGGAAGTGGATGATGAGAAAAAGCTCAAATTATCTTACCTGGCGATGTTTCTCGTTGGTGTCTTTGTTATTATCTTCTCGCTCAACCCGCCTGAGTTTATTCTTAAGGCGATTATGTGGGCCTTTGGTATTGCTGCTGCAGGTCTTGGCGTACCGATTGTGCTCGGTATCTGGTGGAAGCGCACCAATAAGTACGGAGTTGGTGTGGGGATGGTAGTCGGCTCTTTAATCGGTTTCGCAGGCTGGATCATGATCGATTATATGGGCATGAATCCGGTTGATATTCCTTTCCCCTTCTTTAACACTTACCTTTACGGACCGATGGGTTGGATTAAGGTTACAGTTTTGGCGGTCTGTTTCTCATTCATTTTAACCGTCGTCGTTTCCTGGCTCACGCCACCTCCACCGGAGGATCTGCAGCGCCAGGTTGACGTGATGCATGGTTGGCCTGACTATGATGAAAAGCGTTACAATGGTAAGGGTTTACCGATTGCTGTAATTGTGATTTCCGTGTTCTTGTTATGGTTTATGACTACACTGTATGATGTATTTCCCAAGTAACTTCTGCGGCTGCTCAGGAGGCTTTCCCTTAGCGGGAAAGCCTCCGGTGGCCGTAATAATTATCTACAGGAGGTGATGGCTTTATGGAGAATTGGGATAAACTATCTAAAATGCCTTACAAAGAAATCAAAGAAATGCAGGACCGTAAGCTCAGAGCATTTATCGCCAATCAAATTTATCTTTACAGTCCCCATTACAGTGAACTTTTAAAGGAGCAGAGAATTGATCCCTTTAAGATTAAAGGAATTGATGATCTACGCCACCTGCCTTTTACGTATAAATGGGACATTGCCCCGACGGATGAAGAACCACAGAAGGCTAAAAATTTTGTCATCCGTCCGGACGAAGAGGTGTCAGAGAAATACGGGCATTTGGCTAAAATGTCGATGACCGGTGGTAAAGCGATGGTCGAAGAGAAGGTCGAAGATTTTAAACCGGTACATATACACTTTACAACCGGTCGAACTGCTTTACCAACTCCTTTTGTCTATTCCAAGCGTGATCTGGAAAATATTCGTGAATCAGGAGCGCGCTTGCTCGATGTTTTTGAAGTGACCAGTGAAGATATCGTGGTTAACTGCTTTCCTTTTGCCCCGCATCTCGCTTTCTGGCAGACCTTTTTTGCGGGGGAAAAAACGAAAGTAGCCGGTTTTCACAGTGGCGGCGGTAAGATTGTCGGAACGAAAAATCTGATGGATGCTTTTGAATATCTTCGCCCCACGGTAGCGGTTTTTATTCCCGGATACTGCTACTACTTCTTGCGTGAAGCAGTCAAGCAGGGACGCGATTTTTCATCGGTAAAAAGGATTTTCTTTGGCGGTGAAAGGGTGCCGCCCGGATTAAAAGATAAAATCAAGGAGCTGTTTATACAGCTGGGCGCCGATAACGTAATGGTCCTTGCTACCTATGGCATGACCGAAGCCAAGGTGGCGTGGCCTGAATGCCCTTCGCACGATGAGTATCATGGATATCATCTCTACCCCGATATGGAAGTATTCGAAACGGTTGATCCTGAAACAGGAGAACCGGTTGGCGAGGGGGAAGAAGGTGAAATCGTCTATACCGCCTTGGACTGGCGGGGCACAGCAGTTCTGCGTTACCGCACAGGCGATATTGCCAAGGGCGGGCTGCTCTTAGAGCCCTGCCCCAATTGTGGAAGGACTGTGCCGAGGATCAGCTCAAATATTCAGCGCAAATCTGAGTTAAAAGAATTCAGCATGACCAAGGTAAAGGGAACCCTGGTTAACCTGAACAATTTCTTTCCCTTGATGATGAGCCATCCGGAAATAGAAGAGTGGCAGGTTGAAATGCGTAAACGTAACGATGATCCATTTGATCTCGATGAGATTTATCTTTATGTGGCAACTGCGGGAGAAGTTAATCGTGAAAAGCTGGTTGCAGACTTAAAGCAGAAAGTGTTAAGAGATACAGAGGTATCCCTGACCGATATTATCTTTAAGACTGTTCCTGAGCTGGTAACTCAGCTCGGTATGGAAACAGAACTTAAAGAAAAAAGAATTCTTGACAGCAGGCCCCAGGACTAACTACTACCATTGATTGTCGAAAGGAGGCAAAGCATGCAGCCGTGGAATAAAATTAGCAAAATGCCGGCGCCGGCCATTAAAAAGTTGCAGGATGAGCTTTTAACTCAAATTCTAAACGTTGAGTTGGCGGTCAGGCATCCCTATTATCGTGAGTTGTTTAAAGAGAAAAATATTAACCCTGCTGATATTAAGGGGGTTGAAGATTTAAGCAAGCTACCATTTACCGAAAAGAAAGATATTGTTGCACCCGAGGGTAAGCCTTTTTACCCCAAGAAGTTTGTTTTAGAACCTCCGGCGGAGGATGAGCAAAAAGGTAAAAAGAAAGGATTCGCTCTCTTTGGCAAAAAGGATAAAGGTCCGGATCCTTCCGATTACTATTTCTTTAGCCTCTATTTTACGTCAGGAAGAACTGCAAAACCTGTTCCCATCGAATATACACTCTTTGATCTGGAAAATCTAAAGGAAGCAGGCATGAGGGCTTTTGATATCCTTGAACTGACCCGTGATGATACCATGATCAATGCTTTTACCTATGCACCGAATGCTTACTTCTGGCAGACGTTTTACAGTACTATAGGAATAGGCAGCACTGCCCTGCAGACAGGTGGAGGCAAGGTTCTGGGCATGGAAAAAATCTTAAAAGCAATGGACAGCATGGAAGCCCCTGTTTTATTTGCCGCCCCGGGTTATGCCAGGTTTGCTTTGCAGACCCTGGAGCATTTTGGTTTCAGTGCGGCCAACCTCGAAAAGATCGTGGTTGGTATTGATTATGCACCGGTATCGGCTGTGGAGAGGATTGCAAAACTGATGGAATCGGTCGGGGCTAAAGAAAATAAGGTGCGGCGGATGTATTTCAGCTCAGAAGCCAAGTCAGGCTGGGCCGAATGCGCACCCGGTTTTGGCTATCATACCAACCCTGACCATATCCTGATTGAGATTATAGATCCTGAAAGCGGTGAAGTTCTCGGTGAAGGTGAAAAAGGAGAGGTTGTAGTGACCCACCTTGATACACGGGGAACTGTATTTCTACGCTATAAGACCGGGGATATTGCCACCGGCGGCATTACAACTGAACCCTGTCCAAACTGTAAACGGACCGTGCCGCGGATAATGGGCGACATTGAACGAAGCCACTTGTACCTGGAACTGCAGGGCAAAGAAGGGCTCGTTGAATTTAACGCTAACCAACTGCGCGAGAAAATGTTTGCCAACGAAGATGTCCTGCTCTGGTATGCAGAAATAAACCGCAGTGATTCAGGAGATGAAATAAAAGTCGTAGTTAAGGGGACTTCAGGATCGGATGAGGATGTGCTGCTTAAAAATCTGCAGCAGGATCTGCAGGCTGAATGTAAAGTTCCGCTCTCGGTTGAGGCCAGCACGCTGGACGCAGTTGCCAACCATATCGGTTTGGAAAAGTTTATTACTGAACAGACCATTTTTGACAACCGCGACGGCTAAAGCACCATGGCAATAAAATAATAAAAGCCCCCGTTTTTGTGGGGGCTTTATTTTTTTCGAAACAGCTAAAAGCAGCCTCTAAAAGCTTTTCAAGAACTTCTGATGATGGTATAATTGACAAGCAAAATGCTGTAATTATTTCATTATACTTCAAAATATTCTGAAAAAAGGCAGGTGTAAATTTGAGTAAATTACCGGAATTAATTAACCTGGATACAATTGCTGATAATCTTGCTGATGCTGTATTTATAGTTGATCTAGAGATGGAAGTTGTCTGGTTGAATCAGGTAGCTGAAGAGTTTTTTCATACAAGCTTTCAAATAGCATCGGGAAAGAAAATAACAGAATTAACCGCTATTAACAAACTGGACAGCCTGTTAAATGAAGTTTTTGAGCAGCAAACAGAACTAAAAACTTCTTATGAGGAAACCTCGGTGAAAGTAAAGAGGGATGACCAGCGCTATTATTTTAAGATTGCAATCAAGCCTGTTTTCAACGAAGATAAGCTTTGGGGCGCCTTAGTCCAGCTTACCGATGTGACCCGTTTTCATGAAATAGAGAAAATCAAGACAGATTTTGTTTCGATTGTATCGCACGAATTTCGTACCCCACTAACAACGATTATTGTTGGTGTGGAGATGCTTAAGGAAGGGATGCTTGGTGAACTGACCCCCAGGGGCAAAGAAGTTTTGGAGGCTATTGGTTCTGATTGTGAAAGGCTCAGCAGGTTAATTGACAACCTGATGGAACTATCCCGTATTGAATCTGGCACCATTTATGTAGAAGCAGAGCCGACAGATGTCAATGATCTGGTTCAGGAAGCAGTTCGTCCCCTAAAAATTCAGTCCGAAAAACAGGGAGTTGAACTGATTACCGACCTTCCTCCTGAGCTGCCGCCAGTTGCTGCTGATTTCAACAAATCGGTCTGGGTTTTGACGAACCTGGTTGGGAATGCCTTGCGTTATACCGATCAGGGAGGAACAATTACCGTTCGTGTCAGGCAGCGCAGCAAGCGCCTGTTTTTCTCTGTTCAGGATACGGGTAGTGGGATACCGAAAGAACACCTGGATAAAATATTCCGCAAATATGTTCAGGTAAGCGGTCCTGGCCGCAAAGGCACCGGTGGAGTCGGTTTGGGACTGGCTATCGCAAAAGACATTATTATGGCTCATGGTGGTGAAATATGGGTTGACAGTGAAGTAGGGAAGGGTACAACCTTTACTTTTACCTTCCCGGTTTACCAGGGAAGCGAATCTGTCACGCTGCCGAATGCTGACCCAGAAGGAGGCTAAAGTATGGGTAAAAAGGTTCTACTTGCTGAAGACGAAAAAAATGTTATTCTAGGTGTACGCACCTGCCTCGATGCTGTAGGGTATGATGTAGAAGTTGTCGAGGATGGAGAAGAAGCTCTAAACTCGGTGAAAAGAGAACATCCGGATCTTATTTTGCTAGATCTTCTGATGCCTAAAGTTGACGGTTTTGAAGTGCTGAAAGTTTTAAAAGGTAAAAAGGAAACCAGCGATATCCCGATTATTGTTCTGACAGCTAAAGCAGAAGAAACGGACAGACAAAGAGCAATGGATCTCGGGGCGGACAATTATATGACCAAACCTTTTAAACCCCAGGAATTGTGGGATGTACTAAAGAGCTACCTGATGGAGCTTTAGACCGAAAAGTTGACTTTATGATATAAAATTACCTGTAAAGGGCACAGTAAACTGTGCCCTTTAGTGAATAAAACCCTATATATTTCTATATTTGTTCCAGGAGGCATGCTATGCTTGATAAAAAACTCGACTATGAACAGGGTCCGATTCGTCCTCCCAGTGAAGCTAACAGCCTGCTGTTGCGGCTTACTCGTAACTGTCCCTGGAACCGCTGCCTATTCTGCCCAGTATATAAGAAAGAAAAATTTAGCAGGCGCAGTCTCGAAGAAATAAAAGGCGATATAGCAGTGATCGAAAAGGCAGCAGATAAAATAAAGAAGATATCCCTATCAAGTGGGTTTGGTGGAGATGTTAACCGTCAGGTAGCGGTTCAGGTTCAATCTCAGCATCCCGACCTGTTCCAGGTTGCTTTTTGGCTTTATCACGGCGGGGAAAATGTTTTTCTCCAGGACGGTGACAGTCTTCTGTTACCTGTAGATCAACTTGTCGAAATCCTGGAATTGTTAGTTGGAAAATTTTCTTCGATCAAGCGAATAACAACCTATGCCCGTTCACGGACTCTCCTTCGCCGTTCGGTGGATGATTTTAGCAGGCTTAAAAAAGCAGGCTTAAACCGTATTCATGTCGGCATGGAAAGTGGAAACGACGAAGTTCTTGACTACATGCAAAAAGGGGTCAACTTCGCACAGCAGGTTGATGCGGCCAAAAGAGTGAAGGCAGCGGGTTTATCTTTGAGTGAATACATTATCCTTGGCCTGGGTGGAGAAAGGTTGTGGCGTGAGCATGCTCTCGACTCGGCTAAAGCATTAAGCGAAATTAATCCCGACTTCATAAGAGTGCGTACCCTGGCTGTTCCCGCTTCCAGTCCGCTTAACGAAAAAGTGCAGAATGACGAGTTCAAACTTATGTCTGATGATGATATAGTTAGGGAAGAAAAGTTATTTATTGAAAATTTGCAGGGTATCGAAAGCTTTTTTTACAGCGATCATATCTTAAATTTGCTCGAAGATGTAAATGGCAGGCTGCCGGAAGACAAGCAGAAGATGTTGGCAGTAATAGATCGCTATCTTTGCTTACCTGCTGAAGAGCGCGAACGCTTTTGCCTTGGCAGGAGAACCGGTTACTACAGGACAATGGATGATATGCAAAATGAATCCTTGAACAGTTCGGTGGAAAGGAGCTATAAACAGCTCCAAAGTAAAGGATTAACAGTTGATCAGTATGTAAAGAAGTTGATGCTCAAGTTTATTTAAAGTTAGGCGGTGGGCCCTTTTCGCGTTG
>SLHT01000037.1 GCA_007136055.1 Syntrophomonadaceae bacterium | reverse complement strand
GGATGTTATTAAAATCAATTTACTTGATACACCGGGTTACTTTGATTTTATTGGTGATGTTCTTGGAGCCCTGCGGGCCGCCGACAGTGTTATAACCGTTGTTTGTGCGGTATCAGGGGTTGAAGTAGGCACTGAAAAAGTATGGGGTTATGCTGATGATTTTAAGTTGCCCCGCCTGGTGGCTCTTAACAAGCTTGATCGTGAAAATGCAGACTATGACGGCACGCTGGAGCAGCTGCGGGATCACTTTGGGCTTAGTGTTGCGCCGCTGCAGATGCCGATTGGCAAGGAAGCAGAATTTAAAGGTGTTGTTGACCTGGTCAGCCAGAAAGCGCTGCTCTTTTCTGATGACGGCATGCAGGTTAAGGAAGAAGAAATACCGGTAGACCTAAAAGCACAGGCTGAAGAATTGAGAGAAAAATTGGTTGAAGCAGTCGCCGAAGCAGATGATAGCTTGCTCGAGAAATATTTGGAAGGAGAAGGCTTAAGTGATGATGAATTCAAAAAGGGCCTTCGCCAGGGTGTGCTGCAGGGCAAAATAATTCCGGTTATCTGTTGTGCTGCCACTAATAATCTAGGCACCCAGCCCCTTCTTGACTTAATCAAGAGTTACCTCCCTTCACCTCTCGACCAAAGAGAATTAAAAGGGCGCCTGCCTGAAAGTGATGAAGTAGTAGTCCGTCAGCTAAGCCCCGATGAACCACTGGCTGCTTTTGTTTATAAAACTCTGGCTGACCCCTATGTGGGACGTATAAACTTTTTCCGGGTTTATTCAGGAAAGGTTTTACCTGACAGCCAGGTTTATAACTCAACCAAGGACCTAACTGAACGATTCGGACAGGTCTTTTCCATGCGGGGCAAAACCCAGGTTGCCATGGACGAGATTGTTGCGGGAGATATTGCCTGTGTGGCCAAACTGCAGGAGACTGTTACAGGCGATACTCTTTGTGAACGCAATGCCCTAATTGTATTTCCGCAGCTTAACTTTCCCGAGCCTGTTATCTCCTTTGCCGTTGAACCGAAGACCAAGGGTGACGAAGAAAAGGTCGGCAGCGGTTTGGCTCGTTTTCTGGAGGAAGATCCCACTTTTAAGCTGGAAAGAAGGGCTGAAACCAAGCAGACAATTATTTCCGGGCTTGGTGAACTGCATCTCGATATTATCGTCAACCGTCTCTCAGAAAAATTTGGAGTCGATGTTGAACTATTCACCCCTAAAGTACCCTACAAGGAGACGATTAAGGGGCAGGCCAGAGTTGAAGGAAAGCATAAAAAACAGTCCGGCGGACGCGGTCAATTCGGGCATGTCTATATAGAGTTAGAACCTGCTGAAACAGGGCAGGGCCTGATCTTCGAAAATAAGATATTTGGAGGCTCTGTTCCCAGGCAGTATGTGCCGGCTGTAGAAAAAGGCATTACCGAGGCCATGGAAGAAGGTGTCGTAGCCGGTTATCCTGTTCAGGATGTAGTGGTCAGGCTCGTTGATGGTTCCTATCATACAGTTGACTCATCCGAAATGGCCTTTAAGATTGCCGCATCTCAGGCTTTTAAAACAGGAATGGAAAAAGCCGAAGCGATTCTTCTGGAACCGATTATGAACATTGAAGTTATTGTGCCTGAAGCCTACATGGGTGATATTATGGGCGATCTGAACAGCAAAAGAGGACGTATACAGGGAATGGAACCTGAAGACGGATTACAGAAAATACGCGCTCAGGTGCCGATGGCTGAAATGTTTAAATACTCGATTGACCTGCGCTCAATGACCCAGGGACGGGGCTTTTTTGCCATGGAATTCTCGCATTACGAAGAGGTGCCCCACCAGGTTGCCGAGCAGGTAATTGCCGAAACAAAAAAGGAAAAGGAAGAAGGATAAGAATAGAATTATTAAGGTGTTTAATTAGGGACGGCCGTTTCGGCTGTTCCTTTGCATGTTTAGAAGTCGCAGCAGAAAGCCAGACACTTCTTGAGGCAGTGGGCTGAATTAAAAAGCCTGAAAGACTGCTTTTTAAACCTTTAATTTCTACCGGCCAGCTCCCGCAAAGAAGGTGGAGTTGAAAGTTTTGCCGAACTAACAAACTCCAATTTGCGAAAGATTGTGTCGTAAAGGTGGGAAAATCCGCCTGTAAAGCAAGAAAGTTTTCAGGTACGGGTTATTATACGCCGGAGTTTGCCTGCTATTTTACGTAAGATTAGGCGGGCAAAAGCAAAAAGCGGCATAAGATCATCTGCCGCCCATATGGCATGAGCCTTGTGGTGGGCCAGCCAGGGCTTAATGATGTCCGGTACTGTAAGCTGCTTCCTTTTCAGGTAAGCAGCGCTGCTGATGAGATCTTCGTAGGCATGCCAGAATGCCCAGGGTTCCTCTTCTTCAAGGTGGAAGTCGGGTAAGGGATTATCTGTTAAATCCCTATACATGATGTAGGTGAATTCAACCCCGCATTTGTCAAAGAGGGCACTAAGAGTGCTTAGGCGAGCGTTAATTTCTATTAAGTAATACTTTTTATTATCAGGATGCTGTTTAAATTCAATTTCACCGTAACCGTGGTATCCGATTCTCCGGACATAATCCTGGCCCAATTCGGTTAGTTCGCGATCATATACCTGGTGGGTCAGGGTTGATGAACCAAAGTTAATTGGAAACTGGCGTAATTTTTGGGCCGAAAGTGTATGGGTCATCCGGCCGGCCCCATTAACATAAAAATCAAAAACGTACATACGGTCATCAAATCCGGGAATTATCTCCTGAACCATTAACTCCAATCGGCTGTCCCGGGCCTTCTCCAGGGCAGATAAAAGTTCATCTTTACTGTGGACCATAAGACACTTTTGGCGAAATAATCGCACAAACTTGTGCGAAAGGGCCGGTTTGATAATACAGGGAAAAACCATATGATCAGCAACTGCAGCCAGGTTTGTAGTCTTATCGACTATATAGGTTTGCGGAATGCGCAAATCATGCTCCCCGGCCAGCAGGGCCAAACCCTTTTTATCGATAATCTTTTCCAGCAGACCGGCTTGATTATGAGGAAAGATATAATAACGTGAAAGTTTTTCGGCATGACGTGATATAAGCAAAGCGTAATTATCGGCAGTGGCCATCAGGACCGGACGTTCGGGAAATCCTTTCCCCAGTTCCAAAAGAAAATTAGCCAGGCCTATCTCGTCAACGTTAATATCGGGGCAGAGTATCCTGCGGGTCACAAAGCGTGAGGCCAGTGCATAGGCGGTGGGGAAGTGGTAATCAAGGGCGTAGACCGGGACACCCCTGCGGCCAAGCGTGCGGATAGCACCCAGGGCTGTATAGAAATTTGCTCCCAGCAACACTACAGGTGTGTGCATGACTACCTCCTTGTAACCTGGATTATAAAATAACTTTATATCTTCTGGCCCGTTTTTACAAGATGCTAGAAGTGTTTTCCAACTTGGCAGTTATGATATAATCAAAACGGTATTAATATAAATAACAGCGCCTGGTAGCATTGCATCATTGATCTTTAAACGCGGATTAGTGGAGATGATTATTTTTGAAACGTAAAGCAGTAGCTGTAATTTTTGGGGGCAGATCCGGTGAGCACGTGGTTTCTTTACGCTCAGCAGCTTCTATTATGGAAGCTATTGATACTAACATATATGAGATTGTCCCTGTTGGTATTTCCAGGGAAGGGGTTTGGTTTACAGGCCCCGATACATGGCTCTCCCTGTGGGAACAAAGAATGCCTCGGGAAGCTTCCCGGACAGTAGTGCTGACCGATCCCACCAGGCCTGGCTTGCTTGTTCAAACTGATCAATCACCAACAGAGTGGCGGTATCAACCTATTGACCTGGTTTTTCCGGTTTTACATGGCACGTATGGGGAAGATGGCACAATTCAGGGCCTGTTTGATATAGCCGGGATTCCTTATGTCGGTTCTGGTGTGCTAGCTTCGAGTACGGGGATGGATAAAGTTTTTATGAAAGCTCTTTTCCTGCAGTTTGGTTTACCTGTGGCTCCTTATATCTATTTTTACCGCCTTCAGTGGAGCGGAAATTCAGAATACTGGCTGAAGCAAGTTAGAACAAAATTGGGTTTTCCCTGTTTTGTCAAGCCTGCTAACCTTGGCTCGAGTGTGGGTATTACCAAGGCATTTTCCGAGGACGAGCTGTCCAAGGCTGTGGAAGAAGCGCTGCTTTATGATGAGAAAGCAATAGTTGAGGAATTTGTTGAAGGTCGGGAAATAGAATGTGCCGTGTTAGGTGATAGCGAGGCAGAAGCTTCCCGCCCGGGGGAAGTAATCCCCTGTAACGATTTTTACGATTACAGGGCAAAGTATATTGATGATCGTTCTAGCCTCGTCATTCCTGTCGAATTGGGTGAAAGTCTTGAAAAAAAGATTAAAGACTATTCAATCAGGGCTTTTCAGGCTGTTGAAGCAAGCGGTCTGGCCAGGGTTGATTTCTTTGTCAGCTCTACAAATGGAACTGTTATTCTAAATGAGATAAATACCATGCCCGGTTTCACCAGTATCAGCATGTATCCTAAAATGTGGGAAGCCAGTGGTGTGAGCTACAGGGAACTGATCAGCAGGTTGATGGATATTGCAGAATCCCGCTTTCATCGTCGGCAGGCCCTGATGGTTGCCCCACCAGAATAAGTTAATTTCATGGGGTGAGAACAATTACCGAGAAGCAGAAATCGTTAACAGAAATGTTAAACAATAGTGAAGTTTCTTCCCGGCAGCATGATGACCAAGCTTCCAAGCTGAATGATTTAATGAACACAGCGCTTGGTTGTTCACAATGCAATCTTAGAAGCAGTTGCAGCCAGGTGGTCTTTGGTGAAGGCAATCCTCGGGCACGCTTGATGCTGGTTGGCGAGGCGCCCGGGGGGGATGAAGATCGCCTGGGTCGGCCATTTGTCGGCCGGGCCGGGCAATTGCTGGATCGAATCCTGAAGGCTGTAAACATAGAACGTGAAGAATCCTATATTACTAATGTAGTCAAATGCCGGCCTTCCGCTAATCGCCTGCCTTTTCAGTCTGAAGTTGATTCATGCCGGCCCTACCTGGTGAAGCAAATTGAATATATTAACCCGGGGATAGTAGTCTGCCTTGGGGCATTGGCCACGCGTACTTTAATTGACAGGAAGGCATCGATAACACGCATACGGGGCCAATGGTATAAAAAAGATAACCGTCGGGTAATTGCCACTTTTCATCCAGCTGCGCTTCTACGCGATCCGGGGAAAAAGATGCCTGTTTGGGAAGATTTTAAGCAGGTCAGGGATTACTATAATAATGACCGGGGAGGTTGATGCTAATGAGCAACGAGATGGTTTTGGTGGTTGATGATGAAAAAACACTGGTTAAAGCGCTTTCTTTTAACCTTGAAAAAGAAGGCTTTCGTGTTGAGCAGGCTTATGACGGTGAGGAAGCCCTGCAAAAAGTATTCGATTTAAAACCCGACATCGTGGTTCTTGACCTGATGCTGCCCGAAGTTGACGGTTTTGATGTGTGCCGCCGGATTCGTAAAAAGCTTGAAGTTCCGATTATAATGCTTACCGCCCGCAGTGAAGATATTGATAAAGTTTTAGGGCTTGAACTCGGCGCTGACGATTACCTGACTAAGCCTTTTAATTCACGAGAGCTAGTAGCCCGGATAAAAGCAATTTTACGGCGGAGCACAGTTCGGGAAGAAGAAGCGAAAAAGTTGATAAAGGTTGGCAACCTGCAGGTTGATTTGTTGCAGCACAGGGCCCGTATCGGAGATCAGGATATTAACCTGACTTCAAAAGAGTTTGCCCTGTTAAGTTTTTTAGCGATGAATGCAGGTAACGTTTACTCCCGTGAACAGCTGCTGGAGCAGGTCTGGGGTTATGATTACTACGGTGATGTGCGGACTGTGGATGTTCACATCAGGCACCTGCGGGAAAAAATCGAGAGAGATCCGGGTAATCCCGATTTACTTATAACGGTATGGGGAATCGGTTATAAAATCAGGGAGGATATTTAATGAGCCGGTTTTACAGCATTCGTTTTCGCCTGACCGCCACTTTTCTGGCTATTATTCTGGCGGTGATGGGTATAATCAGCCTTTTTTTATATAGCACCCTGGAAAGATATTATATGAGTAACCTTGAGGATACCCTAATTAGATCTGGCTTTCTTGCCTCTGACTTTGTTGTCGGTCATCTACGGGGACAGATTGATTCGGTCAGGCTGAGTTCACTGGCCGAAGATATGAGCCGTCAGGCGCAGGCCAGGGTGCTGTTTACCGATCAACAGGGTACGGTTGTCGGTGATTCTATGCGGGTCGGGGGGCTGCTGAACCAGGCTCTCGAACATGAAGTTGTCCGTGCAGCTCTCGACGGTAATGTGAGCAGTACGGTCGGTTTCAGCGAAAGTATTCAACACCATGTCATGCAGGTTGCAGTACCGGTGATAGAAGAAAACGAAAGTATTACAGGAGTGGTATTTCTCGCGGCGTCGTTGGAGGAAGTTTACCATACTTTGTATGATATCCGCCGGTTTCTCTACCTGGCAACAGTAATTGCTATGGCCGTAGTGGGCGGTGGTTCTGCAGTCCTGGCCGGGCGCTTTACCGGGCCGCTTGAAAGCCTGACTGCGGCAGCCAGGAAAATGGCTGAAGGTAAGCTGGATCAGCATATTGAAGTCACATCAACAGATGAGATAGGCCGCCTGGCGGAACAATTTAATATAATGGCTAAACGCCTCAATTACTATACCAGTAACTTGAAGAAGTTTGCTGCCGATGTTGCCCACGAAGTAAGGACGCCTTTGACGACAATGAGCCTCCTGACCAAGTCTCTTAAGGAGCATGAAATGAAACCTGAGCAGCAAAAGGAATTCATTGAAGATTTAGATGATGAACTTGACCGCCTGACTGCCCTTGTCAATGACCTGCTTGAACTGGCAAAATTGGAAAAGAACAATATTGAATTTGAAAAAGTTGCTTTAAACCGTCTTCTGCATGACGTGCTTGGTGAATACCAGTATCGTTTTTCACATGCAGGGTTGAAACTGCTCGATGATATTCGAGAACAAGATATTTACATTTACGGTGCTCCGCTTCAGCTGCGCCAGGTAATCAGCAACCTTCTAGACAATGCTCTAAATTATACGCAGGCTGGTGGGACAGTGACCGTATCACTTTATAGGGAAGCAAACGAAGCCATTACAAAGGTAGAAGATACAGGTTGCGGGATACCTGAAGAAGATTTAAGTTATATTTTTGAGCGGTTTTACAGGGTTGACTGGGCCAGGACCAGGGAAGTCGGCGGCACAGGCCTGGGCCTGGCTATTGTAAGCGAAATTGTTGCCAAGCATGACGGCCGGGTTTGGGTTGAAAGTGAAGAAAAAGTGGGCAGTCGCTTTTATTTTGCCCTACCCATTGCCGAAAAGTAAGAATGTTAAAGAAAATTAACTTCTTTTAATCCTTATTTAAAGTTTTATGATTTCTGTATGTTACAATATCGTCACTCTGGCTTTTAGCTTGGAGGGGTTTTGTTATGAAACAGATTCAGCCTTATTATTATATAGTAGTTCTGGCCTGTATTTTTGTCCTCGGCGGATTAATACATTTCTCAATTCAGCTTTTTCTGGCGGCAGAAAGTACAGATATAACTATCGACCCGCAGACCGACAGGCACGGTGAAGATCTTTATGATTTCTGGTTTTCCAGTGCTGAAATCTATGATTTAAGTGTTGATCATGCTCTTAACAGAATTCTGTTCAGTGCTGACAATAATGTGGTAAGCCTGATTAACAGGGAGCGCAGGCTGAACTGGGAAAAAGTATTTGCTACAGCGCCGAAGCAGGCCAAGATTTCATCCTGTGGAAATTATGCTGTGATCGGTACAGAAGGCGGAAGACTCTACTTTACTTCGACTGACCTGGAATTCCAGTGGGATGACGATGGAAATGCGGTAGACTTGGTTGCTTTATCTCCCAACGCAAACTGGATCGCTGTTGCCCGATCGCAACTAGAACATGAGTCGTACCATTTGGATTTTTTTAATCGATTTGGCGATCTTAAGTGGAGCATCGAAACCGGGCCGATTAAAAACCTCTACTTAACCAGTGAATACCTGGAGCAGGTAAATATATACTATACATCACTTGAAGACGGAGAGCCGGTAGTTACTGCTGTCAATCTGGAAGGAAAGGAACTCTGGTCCTATGAAGACCAGACCCTGGCGGCAGTGTCAAAATACGGCAGTCGCCTGGCTACAGTAAAAGGCAACAGGGTGAGCATTTATGATTCGCTTGGTTATTCTATGTGGTCCGAAAATCTGCCTTTTGAAGCCAATACGGTCCGTTTTAACCCCCAGAATTACAACCGTGCATTGGTTTACGGCAGCAGGGAAGGGTCAGATGAAAACCTTTTTTACTTTGACCTGGCCGATGGATTGCTTTGGATGAAACGGATCGCTGATGGCTCCCTTTTCTCGTTTACAGCTGACGGGCAGTATATTGTGACCAGTTCCTGGCGACACTACAAGGAAGATTATACCCAGATGATGTTAGTGGATCGAGACGGCCTTGAATTAAATAGTTGGGAAATAGCGATGCGTGTCGAGCACCTGGTTTTTGCAGGACACCCTTACCTGGCAGCAATATGCAGTGAAGACGGTTATATTGATTTGATTGATCTGAACCCTCTGCTTAAAGAAGAAAATGGCAATAACAATGGCCGTGAAGCGCAAATTTACTACCCTGTAACTACTGGAATAAGGGCCGAGGAAACCAATCTAACCCTTTATTTTGTTGATGAAAACAATAAAATGATTCCTGTGACCCGCTCGATTAGTTATACCGAAGATGTTTTAAATGAGGCCCTTAAAGAGTTAGTCCGTGGACCTGCACGTGATAGTTCATTGTTCCGGACAGTTCCCAATAAAGATATCTTTATTGAAGCAGAACATAATGCGGAAGAAGACACCCTGATCGTTGATCTTTCTCCTGAACTGGCTGAATTGGGCGGTTTAACACAGAGCAAAACAGCCTTTGATTCGCTGCTGATGACAATTAGCAAAAATGCTGATGTTGACCAAATATACCTGGCGATGGATGGAGAATATATCGGCACCTTTGGCGAGGAACTGGAACTAAACCAGCCTCTTAAACCGGTAAAGTGGAGCATGCCGGTTTATGTGCCCGTTATGAGTGGTGGCAGGTATTATTTGTTCGTTGAAGAAGGAGCTGTAGAAGATGAATATTCCGATTTGCAGAACCTGGTTAAAAGGTCTTTGCACGGCTGTCGTTCTCTGCCCTTTGTTCCGACCAATATAGATCTTCTCGAACTTAATAAAACTGCGGAACAGGTTCAGCTTAACCTGAATAGTGCCTTGCGGGCTATATTTCCTGAAAATCCGACTGAGCGAGAACAGCTGCAGGCCTCGTTGGTCCTCGATGCTCTGTTTATGACAGTTTTTGAAAACAGTCGCACCCAGCGGGCAGAAATTTTAATTGATGGTGAACACTGGGCTACACCTGACGGTTATCCTTCCGCCAGCCGGTTTTACCGCCAGCCAAATTTTATAAACCCCGAGCAGTAAACAAAAAAGATATTTGTCAACCGGCGCTCTTTAGTCTAAAATAAGTAAAAAAGTGCCAAGGAGATAATC
>SLHT01000073.1 GCA_007136055.1 Syntrophomonadaceae bacterium | reverse complement strand
TTGGATAAGCATAAGGTAAAACAGACCAAAGGAAGGGAGTATACTAGATGAGCAGGAAGGAGCTAGAAAAAGTAAAGCTGGCAGTTATTGAAGGAGATTACGAGAACATTGTAACATATTGCCAGGCAGCCCTCGATTCAGGTGAAGAACCCAGGCAAATCCTTACTGGAGGATTAGCTGAAGGAATGAGTGAGTTGTCCCGAAAGTTCGGTAGCATGGGGATGTACTTAGATACAGTGCTCTGGTCGACAACAGCCTTTACTTTTGGAAGTATGGCCTTGCAAGATGCTCTTTCAACAACAGAGCATAAAACTAAGGGTAAGGTTGTTATCGGAGTGCCCGACGGACCATGGACTATTGGTCCGGGTGTAGTTGCCGCTATTCTATCAGCTGAAGGTTATGAAGTAATAAATGCAGGATCTGATGTAGGGCCTCTGGCTATCGCTCAAAAAGCCAAAGAAGTCGGAGCCGATTTTGTAGCTACAGGGCTCTACCTAAGTTATCGTATACACATGTTGGAGGAGTTGGAACAAGAGCTCTCAAAACTGGGCATCAGGCAAAAAGTAAGAACAATTATCTCCGGGCCATCAACAAGCAGAGAAATCGCTGATCGAGTCGGCTCGGATGCCTACTGTCAGAATGCCATGGAAATTGTAGAGACTTTAGATCGTTTTACCGAGGAACGTGAAAATGAAATGACCGGCAAGCAAAGAGTTATGGCTGCCCTGGATTTGAAAGAACCTGACCGGGTGCCCCTTGTCCCCTTTGCCATGACCTTTTGTGCCAGGCAATATGGTATTCCGTTTAGCGAGTATGTAAGTAATGGAAAATTACTGGCTGAAGCAGAGGTAAGTACTGCAAGGCGCTTTGGTTGGGATGCAGTGATAGCGTCCTGCGATACTGCTGTCTTTGCCGAGGTATTGGGCGGGAAGTCAGTAATTCCCCACGATGATGTCCCCCGAATAACAGAAGCAGTAATTAATCCAACCTCGGCCGCCGTGGATTTTAAAAAATTGAAAGATCCTTCTGCATATTTATCTGTAGGCCGCTTAGCTGAATATCTTTCCAGTGTAAAGCATATGAAACAACTGGTAGGCGATGAACTGGCTGTTATCGGTTGGACCGAAGGCCCCTTTCAAGGAGCGATGCTGATGATGAATGCCGATCCGCAGGCCATTTTTTTAATGCGCCAGGATAAAGCTTTGCTGCACGAGATTATGGAGTGGTATGGTGAATATGCTTTCCAGTGTGCTAAAGTATTTGTAGATAATGGAGCTGACATAATCGGCAGTGGTGAATCTGCAGCTTACTACCTTTCTCCTGAAGGTTTCGAAGAATTTGTCCTGCCGCACGAACAAAAACTTTACCACAGGATTAATGAGGAACTTGATACAAAGGTCTTGATCCACAGCTGCGGCTATGTTCCACAGTGTCTTAAATACTCACCGCAAGTCAATCCGAAGGGAGCGATACAATTTGATTACCAGGTGCCGCTAAAATGGGCTAAAGATCTTGTTGGCAAAGAGATAACCTTGATGGGCAATCTTGACTGCAACCGCTTGCTGCACCTTGGAACTCCTCAGGAAGTTGAAGAATCCTGTCGTAGGGCGATCCTGGCAGCTGGACAGGGTGGCGGTTTTCTATTGTCAGGTGGGTGTGAGATACCCCGGGACATGCCCTATGCGAACATGCAGGCCATGCAAAAGGCCTGTGTCAAATATGGGACCTACCCGTTGATTAAGGATAGCAAAAGATAGGGTTTCGGCAAACAAGATCCAATTCAGCTTTTTCAGCTTACAGGGGAGGCTTAATCATGGAAAAAAGAATAACTTTTCTCCAGAAACTATTTTACGGCCAGGGCTGCCTTGGGCAAAATGTGGTTAACCTGGCGGTAGTTACATGGGTGATTTATTTCTTTGCGGGCGGTGGAGGCCGACCTCCCCTGATCCCGATTGCCCTGGCTGGTGTTATTTTGGGGATTGGACGCATTCTTGATATCATTACGGATCCTCTGATTGGCTACTGGAGTGACCGCTCCAACTATAAATCGGGACGAAGGCGTCCTTTTATCCTGTGGGGAGCTCCTCTTTTAGCTATTTCTTTCTTTCTGCTCTGGGTGCCTCCTTCTGTCGAGGAAAGTTGGTTGAATGTTATCTGGCTTTTTGTATTCATTAATTTCTTCTTCGTTATGCTAACAGTAACTGCAGTGCCTTACCGTTCGGTAGTCCCTGATATTGCCCCGCATTCACGGGAGCGAATCAGCGTATCTGCCTGGATGGCTGTTTTCGGGACTGTAGGTGTGATGATCGCTTCCATCGGCAGCGGACCAGTTATTGAAAACTTTGGTTATCCGACAATGGGCGCTATTCTTGGCCTGGTTGTTTTAATTTCCTTCTGGCTATCGTTGTTGGGAGTGAAGGAACAGCCCAGGAGTGAAGCCGACCTGGCAACTGCCTTATCTCTTAAGGAATCTGTGATTCATACTCTCAAAAACAGACATTTCCTGGCTTTCGCTACCGCTATTATTAGTTTCCAGGTGGGCTTTCAAGTATTTATGATCGTTCTACCCTTTTTTGTTACAGTAATTCTCAAGGAAACTGAGGCCCAGGTTGCCCTTTACCAGGGTGCCTTCATTGTTATTATGGTGGCAGCTTTACCTCTTTGGTCTTCGATTGGTAATCGTATCGGT
Source organism: Syntrophomonadaceae bacterium (assembly GCA_007136055.1). Taxonomy (GTDB): domain Bacteria; phylum Bacillota; class Dethiobacteria; order DTU022; family DTU022; genus T3SED10-7. The sequence goes on along the minus strand of SLHT01000073.1, from coordinate 6,975 downwards.
AAGCGGCGGGGTCAGCTTCTTGCCCTCTTATTGGTGGCTGTTTTCTATCCCCTCTACTTTTTTATCGGAACCCTGCCAGTAGTTCCTGCAAACATCCAAGCTCTTATCTATTTTGCTATATTAGCAATACCTATTTCCGGGCTCTATGTATTCCCTAATGCCCTTGTCGGTGATATTGCCGATTATGATGAGTTGAAAACAAATAAACGCCGCGAAGCCATGTATTATGCGGGATTTGGTTTTATGGAAAAAGCAGCCTGGGCTATTTCCGCCTTTCTGGTCTCAATAATATTTCCCGTTTTTGGTTTTACTGCCGACAATACCCTTGGTATTCGTCTGGTCGGTCCGATTGTAGGTGTGATCAGTATTCTTGGCTTTATCGGTTTCCGCTATTACAACCTTCCTGATACGATTCAAGGCAAAACACTCGAGGAGGTCGATAACGTTTAGTGAAAATGTTTGGGAGACGGGGTTGTTGATAACGATAAATATTTTCAAAATTATAAAAATGCTATTGACATTTTATCTATACTCTGATAATATAATTCTACCAGGTTCTGAGAGGCTGAAAGGGAAACCCGGTCCGGCTTGAAGGGAAATAACCGAAAGAAGAATAAGGTGTAAGCCTGTATCGGAAATCGGAAGTATCCAAAAGAACTGGACAGTTGCAAGTGAAGGCAGTGGAAAGGCAAAGTGAAGGGTAAAACTGAAACGGAGCCGGGAAACGCTGGAAGCAGCAGCGCAGGATCTAAAGAACCGGTCGGAGGCTGAAAGCAATCGTCCTTAGAGATGATGAAAACAGTCGGCGATGGTCGGGGATGATGATTCTGAAGGTTAACTTGAAGGTCTGTTAGAACCTGGTTTAATTATTGACAAGCAAACAGAGGGTTGGCTCCTCTGTTTTTTTGGTATCTAGATAGAACTAAATTAAAGGTTTCCATTATATTCCGATACTGCCTCCTGCAAATAAATGCTTTCTTGACACTTTAAGCCGAAAAAAGACATAATATTCTATAAAGCATACAGCAAGGAGCCAGTAAATATGGACAAAGGTCAAGCAAATCATGATAAAACACTATTAACCTGGACTCTGAACAGCGATCCCGGCAATTGGCGTTCATTGCTTTACGGGTTGCAGTGGTTTGCCTTTGCAATCGCTAATGTTGCTCTAATCCCTGTTATTTTAGGCCCTTACCTGGGTCTTGACCCGGCCGGTACTGCAGCTTATGCCCAGAGAATTTTCTTTTTTCTCGGTTTGGGTTCGTTACTCCAGGTTATTTTTGGTCACCGGCTGCCGATTATTGAAGGTCCGGCCGCTCCCTGGTGGGCCGTAATTATCAGTCTGTCTGGCATAGCTACCGCCACAGGGAAACCACTCGAGCTGCTTCGTTCTGAACTGATCGGGGCGATGATATTGTGCGGTGTGCTGCTGGTGGTACTCGGCTTAACCGGTATTATCGGTCGGGTAATGAAACTTTTTACACCCCCGATTATCGGATGTGTGCTGATTTTGCTTTGCTTGCAGTTAAGCGGAACTTTTGTTGGCGGGATTATCGAGGCAAGCATCAGTGAAGATGGTTTTCATTATGCTCCGCTGGTGATCAGCATTATTGTTATTGCCACTGTAATTATGGTAGCCATGAAAGCCCCACCCCTGTTGAGAAGTATTAATGTACTGTTCGGTATCGCTGTTGGTTGGATACTGTATGCTTTGGTAGTAGGAGAACCTGTAGAAGCGATTGAAGCGGCTAAAATTTTTCAGCTGCCAAAGTTATTTGCCTGGGGCAGGCCTATCCTGGAATCCGGAGTTACCATCACAGGAGTATTAGTATCTGTAGTTATACTTACCAATCTTCTGGCCAGCATCGCAGCTATGTCGAAAGCTACAGACAGGCCTATGGCAGCAAAGGATTACGATAGGGCTGTTGTCTTTAACGGTGTTGGCAACCTGTTGGCCGGTATTGGAGCTTCTGTGGGTACTGTGCCCTTTGCTGCTTCGACCGGTTTAGTTAAAATGTCGGGTGTGGCTTCTCGCAAACCCTTTTTCTTTTTTTGCCTGCTCATTATCGCTACGGGATTTTTCCCGCAGGTAGGGGCATTTATAGCTCGCATACCCTTACCGGTAGGCTACGCTGTTTTACTGGCTGCTTTTACCCAGATCTTAATTGTCGGATTGCAGCAGCTGAAAAAAATGAACTTAGATCAGCGCGATTCTTTTGTGATCGGCCTGGCCGTTCTTACCGGGGCTGGTATAGCCTCACTGCCGGAAGCCGCATTAATTGGTCTTCCCGGTATGGCCCGCTATATCTTTGGCAACGCCTTGATTGTAGGAATAATTATTTGCATTCTTATGGAGCATGTTATTTTGCCTCGCCGGTAATTCGGTTTAATTTGTTTTGTAGTTATTTGCCTGAACAGCAGGATATCCTATCTTTAGATTGTCTCATTAACGGGATTTTAATTTAACCGGGGGTAGATAGAGTTGAAAAAAATAGCGCTGGCCATCTTGATAATATCAATATCCGGTTTTGTGTTTTTTGTTTTCTACTTTGAAAAAGAGATTGAGCTGGTAATTAACGAAAGGCAGATTGAACTGGAAGCTCCAGTATTAATTGAGGAAGAAGTATTACTTGTTCCGGCGAAGCTATTTTTTGAAGAATTTGGGGTTGATACAAAATGGGATAGTCAAAACAAGGTGTTCTCCGGAATGCTCGGAGAATTCCGAATAGATCTTCCTGTTGACAGTACTGAAATAACAGTTGACGGTGAGCCTGTAAAACTAAAGGTCCCGGTAAAAAGAATAGACGATATAGTTTATATGCCGGTCAGGCCAACAGCGGATGCTTTGGGCGTTTTTGTGGATTGGAATGAAGAAGCGAGAGAACTTGTTATTTCCATACCGCAAACCTTTGATCCGGAAAAAGAAAACGATCAAGAGGGGCCGTTATTACATGTTGCTTACCCGCCTGAGGCACAGATAAATTATTATGCGGATTCATTATTTGTATTCGGTACAACCCGGTCTTATTCGCGAATTGATGTATTGGTAAATGGAAAGCCTGTAGAAATGTTAAACAGGAGGTCAGGAAACTTTCTTACCATGGTTGATATTCCCCGTGGCGAAGAGTTTACTATAAAAGTGGAAGCCATTGAGGGAGTAAAAACTACCACAGTTGAAAGAGCGGTGATTTATCCCGAAGGCCTGCAGACCATGTCTGGGGAACCTTTAGAACTGCATTCTTCTCATTTAATACCTGGCCAGGACCAGATTTTAAATCCGGGCGACACCTTGAGGATATTAGCCAGGGGAAGTCCCGGAGCTACAGCACATTATAAAATTGGCATAGGCAGCTATATTGCAATGACAGAATTAGAATACCCCAATGGACCCCCGGGAAGAGGTGGCATTTATACCGCTATATATACAGTAGGCGAGCACGATGCGCCGGATTCCGGTTTATCCGATACAATGCCCATTACAGTAACTTTAGTAAAATGCGAAGAACAGGTGAGCCGGGAGTTGCCTGGGAAAGTGGTCTTTTTCTCCGATACTCCCTATAAAACTGTAGAAGTCAGGGAACAACATGAGCTTAAATACCGGGGATGGTTTAGAATTATACGCGACGATTATTATCAGCTTTATGCCAGCACCCGTGGTGGTACCGGTTATCCTGATAATGTTGCCGGTTATTTAACTGAAGGGACTCGTTTTGAAGCTGTTGGAGCTTCCGGCGATTATTACCGGGTCAAGCTGGAAGGAAATGAGACCTATCTGCTTCACAAAGAGGCAGTCCGGGTATTAGAAGGTAAAGATTCTCTTAAAGCATCCTTATACGATATAAAAATAACAGAAACCGGTGAAAAAGTAAGCCTCCGCCTGAATGCCACTGAAAGGTTTCCCTTTCTTATCGATAGCAGTACAAACAAAATTGAGGTTAAAATGTACGGAATAGAAAAAGTTGAAGGCCTGGCTAAACCGGAGAAGTATGGTTCGGTAAAAGATCTAACCCTGGAACCCATGTCCGCAGAATCTGACGCTCTGGTTTTGAATGTTGAACTCGATGAAGATTTTACCGGGTATAACCCTGTATGGGTAGGCACTGACCTGGTGCTTGATCTTTGCAAACCGCCGCTAATAAGCAGACACAATCCTCTCGAGGGCAAAACTATAGTTGTCGATCCCGGCCATGGAGGAGAAGATCCGGGAGCGCCCGGACCTGGTGATCTTCATGAAAAAGATGTAGTCCTGCAAATGAGCTACTACCTCAGGGATTTATTAACAGAAGAGGGCGCTAATGTGATCATGACCCGTACTGAAGATACAGAGGTGGAACTCTACGATCGCCCTGGAGCAGAACATACAAATAATACGGATTTTTTTATAAGTGTTCACGCTAATGCGCACGCGGCAGGTGCCGATGCGGTAAATTTGCACGGCATAATGGTCCTTTACAATTATGATCACAATAAAAAATTGGCGGACATTATGCTGGACACGGTGGCCGGAGAAATGGGCTTGCCGGCGATGAGTACCTGGAGGAGAAATATTGCCGTAACCAGACATACTCAATTTCCCTGTGTTTTAGTTGAAGCCGGTTACATGATGCACCCCGAAGACAACTGGTATATTTTGCACCCCAGGGGACAGAAAGAGTTTGCCAGAGCGATGAAGGAAGGCATAAAAGAGTATTTCCTTTCCTTCGATTAGAGGAATAAAGGTCGCAGGGGAAGACTGTTAGGTCAATAGGTCCTAAAGTCAATAAAGGGGGCTCTTGTTAAATACCCTTAAAGAGGTGTATTAAATTTTTATTTAACACTATGTCCAAGAGAGAGAAAATGAAAAAGACAATTTATTACTGCCTGCCTGAAAAATATCCTGACATAAAGCTGATTTATGCTCACGCCGTAGTGTGCGATTACCGTAAAATAAGGGGTAGTTGGCAATGACATGGTCAATGCAGGGACCGGAGGTAGTGGAAAGATGCCGCGGTTTGGCCGGTGAGATTCGACTCCAGTGCCGTGGGAATGATTTCGAGATCATCTGCAAAACGGGGTTTTCCTGTTCCGGGTTATTACCCGCGGCAGCGTCCTATTATGTATCATTGTGACCGATCAGGTGTTTCATTTCATCCTGCTGCTCCAGGATCTCGAATATTTTGCCGAAGGGATCACATAATATTATATATTGGTTTTTATCAGAGCTGTTTGAAGTTATTTGGCGGCTGCCGCTGCCGTTTTAGCCGACTATATTTAAAAATTGGTTGTGGAACTTGCCATTTGAAGCGGCTATCCCTGTACTTTCTAAATCAAGCCGGCCGCCTTTCTGGTCGGTGCAGTGCCCTCCCGCTTCCTTAAGAATAAGCATGCCTGCTGCAAAGTCCCAAGTTGAGAGCTTGTATTCGAAATAGGCATCAAAGCGACCGCAGGCAACCCAGCATAAATCAAGAGCTGCGCTGCCGAATCGGCGAATACCATGGATATTAGCTTCAAAAAGTTTTTCAATGCTATTTAGCGTTCTACGCATGACCGCGCCCCGATCATAGTAGAATCCGGTAGCGACAATTGCTTCTCGCAGGAAAGGTGCTTTGGAGACGCTGATTGGCACTCCGTTCAGAAAAGCTCCTTTGCCCTCTACTGCGGTAAACATTTCACCTCGTACCGGGTCAAAAACGGCTCCCGTTGCAACCTGGCCTGAACGGGCATAGGCAATCGATATGCAGAAGTGGGGAATTGTATGGGCAAAGTTATTAGTTCCGTCTAAGGGGTCGATTATCCATAGCTCAGTGGCGCTTCTACTGGTAGATAAATCCTGTTCTTCTGCAATGATGTCGTGCTCCGGAAAGTGTTCCCGAATCATCTTTATAATCTTTTCCTGCGCTTCCAGGTCGGCTTCCGTAACCAGGTTGTTTATAGCTTTTTCAGAGATGGACGCTCGTCCCTGAAGCTCCATGATTAAGCTTCCGGCGTGGCGAGCTGCTTCCTTCGCTACTTGAAGATGCAGATCAGAAATAGAACTCATCATATATCAACTGCTTTCTCCGGGTGGATTAATTCAAGGCAGATTTATTCTAACATAAAACAGCCTGGTGGTTTTTCTAAAGGGCGGTGAAAATATGTCTTACAGGATTAAATATTTTCACCCAAATTGTAAATACCTCTATTTTCACAATGTAGGAACAACACCGTCTTCTAACTGCATTGTTTTGTTTCTAGCGGATCTTTGTTAACACTTCGGTTATAAAGGTTAGTTCTTTTTCTAGCTGGTTATAAAGATGATCGAGTTTATCGATCATCTTTATAATCCTGGGAGCAGAAAGTGTTGAGCACTGATGATGATAGTTGAGAAACAGGCCAAGATAGTCGGCCAGTAAAGAAGCAGTTTGTGTTGATAAAACGGGGGGCCTTTTATCCGGGACGGGGCTCTGCATAAGATTGATCAGGCGTGTTCGCCAGTCCAGGCTGCCGGGAACCCACTTGTCAGAAATCCTGGCAATAAGCAGGAGATTTTCTTCAGTCAGCAGATAGAAATCATAGAGGTAACTGCCATAATAGAGCAGCCGGTGTTTATCAGCGTCAGACAGGCATTCCTTATCGCGAGATATTCTGTCTACTATTAACTTCATCTCTGCAAGATTGTTGTTGATAACCAGGCATGTCTTCTCAAGACTTCGTTTTGATGGACCTGGTGTTTTGTGCCGGTACCTATTAATGTCTAACATTTGCATCTCCCTGCAGAAAAAACTTTTTCCTTCACCATATAGAAGCCCATTGTTGACCGGGCATGGTATCATAATCTGCCCGGGATTGTTTTTTTATTTTTTCCCTTAGCTTTTATGCAGGTGGTAATTGCGGGGTGATAAGGGGTCAGCAAGTTTTCGTCAAACCATTAAACCGCAGGCACAATAATGTCACTTGTAAAATAAAGCAATCCTGTTTGTATTAGTTCCCGAATCATTATTTTTGATACCCCATATG
>SLHT01000256.1 GCA_007136055.1 Syntrophomonadaceae bacterium | reverse complement strand
GGAGTCCAGCTAACTTTATTGATCGCTTTTAAAGCCTCTTTGCGGAATCCTTCCACCGAGGCAAACCACTGCTCTGTCGCCCTGTACAAAACAGGTTTTTTACAGCGCCAGCAGTTTGGATACTGGTGTTCAAAGTCCGTTTTGTTAATCAAAGCGCCCCTGGCTTTTAAGTCTTCAGTTACAGCTTTTCCACCCTGGTCATAATACATTCCTGAGTATTGGCCGGCTTCGTCGGTAAAGTAACCGCTGTCATTTAAGGGGCTTAGAACAGGCAGCCCATTAGCCTGGCCGATCATGAAGTCTTCATACCCGTGACCGGGAGCGATATGTACACAACCTGTGCCCTGCTCCAGGGTGACATGGTCGCCTGTAAGTAAAATAGATTCGCGTTCGTAAAGCGGATGGCGGCAGCGCATACCGGCCAGCTCAGAGCCTTTAAAACGTTTTAATACAGGCCAGGGCTGTTCAGATCCAGCCAAACGCGATACTTCTTCAAGCAGACCTTCTGCCAGCAAATATTGCTCTGCCCCGGCATCAGCCAGAACGTAGTCAAGCTCCGGGTGGACAGCAATAGCCAGATTAGCCGGAATAGTCCAGGCTGTGGTGGTCCAGATTAAACAGTAACGGTTTTCTGTTCCGCCGAGAAGGCCAAGATCATCGATTAGCTGAAACTTGACATAGATCGATTCCGAAATCTTATTGCCATATTCAATTTCTGCCTCGGCCAGGGCAGTTTCACAGCTTGCACACCAGTAAACTGGACGCATGCCCTTGTAAATATAACCTTTCTTAGCCATGGTTCCGAACACTTTTATTTGTCGTCCTTCAAAACCGGGATTAAGGGTAAGATAAGGGTTCTCCCAGTCACCGCGTACTCCGAGCCGCTTAAACTGGTTTCGCTGCACGTCGACATACTTCAAGGCATAGTCACGGCACATCCGCCTAAAATCAACATCGGTAATTTCTTTGCGTTTTATTTTCTGGGTTTTGATAATCTGGTGTTCAATCGGCAGGCCATGTGTATCCCAGCCCGGTACATAGGGGCAATTAAAACCGCGCATTGTTTTATACTTATTTATAATATCCTTTAACACCTTATTGAGGGCAGTGCCCATGTGAATATCCCCGTTGGCATAAGGAGGACCATCGTGCAAAATATAAAGAGGTGCTCCGGCCCGGTTTTCACGTGACAACCTGTTGATGTCAATTTCTTCCCACCGATCAAGTATTTCCGGCTCGCGGTTCGGCAGGTTCGCACGCATCGGAAAATCAGTTTTTGGCAAATTAAGTGTGTCCCGATAGTCCATTCTCATTCTCCTCCATTTAATAGTAAAGTTCATGATTCATGATTTAGAAGTTGTTATCATTGTTTCTCTGTTAATAAAATATGCTCGCTTATTATAACTTAAATAACCATTTTGTTTCCAGGACTGAGCTGAATCACTTATTTGAATTCCAAACAAAAAAACACGCCCCCTAAGGGACGAGATTATCACCCGTGGTACCACCCTCCTGGCCGCACAAAAAACTGCGAACCACTTAAACATATGCCGTTAACGGCGGCAGGCCGCCCATGTCTACTCTCCCCTGTAGGGGATTTTGCACGGAAACTCCCGGGTGATTTGCAGCGGATAGCTTAACCGGACTCGCACCTTAAACCGGCTCTCTGAGTAAACTGAACAACCGCTTTCATGTCCCGTTCATTGTATCTGCCGTAAATTGTAGCATGTAGAAACAATTAAATCAACATTTGCTTATGTGTCGATCTTTAGAATTCAGGGTCTGAATCGAAATCATCTTCCGGGCCAAGTTTGAATTCAGGTTCCCAGGCAGGTTCCGGCTCATCTGGCTCAGGTTTTGTTTCAGGTTCAATATTCACCCTGTATTGCTCTTCGGGTTTTTCGACAGTCTCCTCCTGTCTATCATGATACACTTGTGGCTCGAATTCCCGTTTCATCTCCCTGGCTGATGGTTCCTGCTTCCGCTCATTCATCCAATCCTCACTTTCCAGATTGGAAAGCTGTGCTTCAATAAAGGAACGAAAGCGCATTTTAAACAGCTGAGCCTGTTTAAAGAGTTCTTCTTGCTCAGACATTATTCTGCTGGAGCGATAACGGGCATCTTCTAAAATTTGCTTCGCTTCTCTTTCCGCTTCGCGCTTGATTAAATCGGATTCGCGTCTGGCATTTTGCTTGACTTCTTCTGCCGTCTCCTGAGCAACGACTATAGCATTATGCATAGTTCCTTCCAGCTTTTGATAGTTTTTATTTTTTTCCTGCAGATGGAGAACCTGTTCTTTCAGCTCTGAGTTCTCCCTGATCAATTCTTCGAGATCTTTTGCGACCTGATCCAGAAAGTCATCCACGTCTTCGATTTCATAGCCGCGAAAAGCGCGTTCAAATTCTTTATTCTGTATATCCATCGGTGTGATGCTCAATTTTAGCCCTCCCTGTCAGCATAAAATAAATATTACTTCTACTGGAAATCTTCGACAGTAACCCTGCTTTTCCTGCCTGCTCAGCTGTATTTTTTCAATTTTAAGCGTATTCTACCTTTACGGGTTTCACCCTCTACAGAAGAAACCAACAGACGTCCTCTGCCTTTTAATGAAACCTGATCTCCTTCTTTTAACTGCACTGACGGAGAGTTAACAGACCTCCAGTTAACCCTGACCACGCCGCCTTTAATCAGGAGCACGACTCTTGATCTGGAGATGCCAAAGCCAAGAGACAAAACAGCATCAGCACGAAGGCTGGCTACAGTCCCCCTGATATCCCTGCCGTCTTCTTTAGACAGCGGCAGTTGATCCGGCTCGACAAAAGAACAATTCACAGGCAGCCCGCCGACCTGTTGAAGGTTAGCGCAGATATAGTCAGCTTTATCGTCATCGACCATGATCGCAGCACTGTTTTCTTCAAAGATAACTATATCTCCAACCTGGTCCCTCCGAAACCCTAACGCCAGGACTGCTCCAAGCAGATCACGGTGGCTGAGTTCATCTTTATTCCCTGACCAGTTAACCTGCACTGCTGTCACTGTCGGCAGGACAGCCTGCTGCTGAACAGGAAAGATACAGAGGGCATTTCTTTCCGCTTCAGGGTAACCGCCATAGACGGTATAGGTAAGTCCGGGTCTTTTTTTTATGATCGCCTCCGCCAGCTCAAGCTGTCGGGGGTCAAGGAAGGAAGTGCTGACCGTATTGCCTTCGTGCATATGGTCTAACTTGCGTTCAAAATTTTGCTGCCACTGCCTTTCCCCATCTGAAAGGGGAGATATTTTAGTCAAATCTCACGCTCCTTTTAGATTATAAATACATAGCGGTAAATGATCTGGCGCACTATGCTGACCAGGATCAATAAAACGATCGGAGACAAATCAAGGTAACCCATACCCATCTTGATCGAAGGGAGCACTGAACGCAGGGGCACCAGCAGCGGTTCAGTTACGCTATAAAGAAACTGGTATATGGTAATAAGGGCAGGGTTACCGCCACCGCCGCCCATCATAAACCAGGACATAATTATTCTTCCAAAGATAATGTAGTAATAGATTTGCAAGAAACTCAACACAATTTCTGCTAAAAACTCAATATTGTCCACCTACTTTACTGATTTAGCACCTGCTTACCTTTCTGTGCTTAGTTTTCCTGTCGTATCCAGATAACCGGATGCTGCGGGCCTTTATTATTAATTATTCGGATAAACCGTTAATGTCTTTCAATTAAAAAGCGCGCTGCCGATACGGATCATGGTTGCTGCTTCTTCTATGGCTACCGTGTAATCGTTGGTCATGCCCATTGAAAGTTCGGGCAGCTCCCAACCTGCTGCCGCGTTTTCATCACGCAAGCGGCGCAGAACATTGAAACAGGGGCGCGTTTCCTCGGGGTTATCAACAAAAGGCGCCATCGTCATCAAACCCCTTACTCTTATACGGTTACAGGCGCTGACCTCTTCCAGGAAACGGGTTAATTTTTCGGGTGCCAGGCCAAACTTGCTTTCTTCTCCTGAAGTATTAACCTGAACAAGCACTTCAACTATCCGGTTGTATCTTTCAGCACACTGCTGCAGCGCCTTAAGCAGGGAAGGGCGATCCAACGAATGGATTAAAGAATAGTAAGGCAAAACGTCCTTTACCTTATTTGACTGCAAGTGGCCGATAAAATGCCACCTGAGTTCCGGCATCTGCTTTACTTTCGGTGCGGCTTCCTGAACCCTGTTTTCACCAAAGTCAGTTATACCTAAACCTGCTGCTCTTTGAACTTCTTCAACACCGACAGTCTTAGTTACGGCAATTAGTCTTACTGAATCAGGACTCCGACCGGAACGGCCGGCAGCATCATTAATATTTTTAAGCAGATCTCTGTAGTTATGCTCCAGCAAATATTTTCTTCCTTTCTGACCAGGCATCCAACTGCCTCTTAAACTTAGTTCAAACGCTGTCCCTCTTCAACCAGCTCGGGGCGAGAGATTACCAGGCTGTACGGTGCCAGGCCTTCAACCATTACTTTTTCTTCCTGCCGCTCTATAATGGTAACCGGTTGAAATATAACCCTTCCGTCGCGGTTCAGGTACACCCCCCGGCCATTGTTTTTCTCAAAAATAGCTTCTGCAGGAACTATTATACCCTGCCGGCGGCGATAGAGTAAAGATGCTTCAGCCCGGCGTATTTGATCAAACCCCGGCAGCTGTTTTTCAAGAATGTAAACAATCCGTACTTCCTTTTCTTCTTCATCAATCTCATAAGAATAACGCCTGGCAGACACAGGTTGGTGCGGAGCAAAACTAAATTCAATATCAATTATTTCCTGGCTGGCTATAATCCTTCCGGGATGCAAACCAAGGACAACGCTAAAGTGCCAAAACCAGTTATCAACGATTTTAATAATCGGATCCCCGGCTTTCACCAGGTCGCCTTCGACAATGAAAAACCCTTCGTGGCCATATTCTTCGATATTTTCCCCGAATAAATAGAGCGGTTCTTCGTGTCTCTCCAGCCCGTCAAAATAATGGGACACAAAACCTGCCTGCTCATTATAAATAACTATTAATTCTTCAAAAACTTTTTTATCATGAAGTTCAATCTGCTCTTCAATCTGTAATCCATTTTCACTTTCTTCTTCTGCTGTTTCTGTTTCCATGGTTTCTTCATCCACAGCTTTTTCTTCTGACGCTTCTTCTTCATTTTCATGCAAGGCAGGAAATATTTCCTGCCAGTAGTCGAGAACCTTCTCCAGCAAGTCCTCGTCCGGCTCATGCTCTTCCGAACCGCGCAGCGCTTCAAGATCACCGGCAGAGAGAACACCAATTGTCGCTACCTCATTTCCCGCTGCGACTCTTTCTCCTGCAACAGCAAGGCTTAAAACAATCCCGTCAGAAGGAGTTTTTATCACTTGCTCACTGCGAGTAATGGTTCCCGTTACCGCAGTTTGCTGCTGCATGACACCTTGTTCAGCTTCGACTACCTGCAGCCTCCAGGCTAAAAAATGATCGCCCATCCAGTGATAACCAACCTGAAAAATAATAACCAGGGCTGCAAGCAGCAAAACATAAAAAACCAACGCCTGTTTAAAACTATGCAAACTAAAACGTCTGCCTTCACCGGGCAATACTTTTAATCGCTGTTTATTGCCTTTCTGGTTTTTCTTCTTCAATTTAAACGGCCCCCTGGTTGATTACTTAACGCTAAAAAACCAATCATCCTGCCTGTAATACCTCGATCCCGGCGGTAAGAGTAAAATAGTTCCCGGTTGCAGGATGTGCATAAGCTGCTAAAACTGAGGTTTTCTTTTTTTATGCCATTAATAATAAGCTGCTCTTTATTTACTGCTGCCAGGTCAAGCTTGAAACTGTCATCTGCAGCGGGCTCCAGGTAAGCATAGCTATACCAACCTGCTGAATTAAAGAGGGCAGCCGTTTTTTTGTCTACCCTGTAGCAGTTTCTGCAGATTGCAGGGCTTAAAGCAACCAAAAGTTGTTCAGGCTCTGCTCCGTAATAATCCCGCAGGTAACAGATTAGTTTAGCCCCGATATTACCCAGGGTTCCGCGCCAACCGGCATGTGCCAGCGCTGCCAGGGGTGTTTGCTTTGAAACAAAGTAAATCAACATGCAATCGGCAGAATAAGCGGTCAGCGGCAATCCTTTTTCTGTCGTGATCAGGGCATCGCATTTTTGACGGGCACTGCCAGGCAGAGCCCCTTCGCCGCGGTTACCCTGGCCCACAACAACCAGCTCAGTTCCATGTACCTGTACAGATGAAACGACATCACGATAATCATAATTAAAATAACGCAAGAAGAGGCGCCTGTTTTCGATCACATTTTCTTCACTGTCGCCAACGTGGTACGCAGTATTCAGTGAAGAAAATGCACCTTTGCTGCAACCGCCGAGGCGTGTGGAAAAAGCATGATCAACCAAACCGCTTGCGGTCAGCAGGGGCGACTGGAGATAAGCTGTTTTATCTTTGCGGTAGAGTTTGAAATATATCTCCCTTTCAAAAGTAGTCTTTAACTAACCCGCCATCAACCAACTGTGCAGCTCCACCGGGCAGACCACTTTACGGCACTGCCACTTTTAAGTGAGCGGGGCAGGTCAATCAGACGCTGGTTGCGGGAACCGCGATAAGGCAGGTTGTAGTCCTGTTCGGCCATAATAAACGGTCCGTCTACTAATATAGATCCTGAATGGAGCAAGGAACAGGTATTTGAATCAGCCATACTTTTTGTCAGCAGTTGTTCGAAGGTATAGCCGCTGAAGAGGACCAGGTCAAAACCCCACCGCTTTATTGCCTCAGCCAGGGCTGCAACAGCTGCTGCCTGTTCAAAAGGCTCGCCGCCGGACAGGGTCACTCCGTCAATACTGCTGCTGCCGGCAATAATTGCCAGCAGCTGTTCGATGCTTATGTCACTACCACCCATGGGATCGTGAGTTTCAGGGTTATGGCAGCCGATACAACGGTGTGAACAGCCCTGTACGTATATCGATAAACGCACACCCGGACCATCTACGATACTGTCTGTTTTGATCCCTGCGATCTTCATTCTCATTATTTATCACCGGACTCAAAATGCACACGCCTGTCGGTAAGCTCCTTATACTTGGCCTCGTTGAAGCGTTCATCGGTAGACAGGTAGCCGGTAATACGGCGAATGCGCCGGATATCGGAACTTTCACACTCGGGACAGCTCTGGCTGAAAACCCCGCTGTAAGAACAATTGCGGCATTCATCGATCGGATAATTGATACCGCCGTAACCGACGTCTGCGGCAGCCATGCTGCGGATTATTCGCTCAACCGCTTCAAGATTGTGAATGGGCGGCGCTTCCAACTCGGTATAGCTGATGTGCCCTGCGTTGCAAAGTTTGTGGAAACGCCCTTCAGCAGCAATTTTATCAAACATTGACATCGTGTAATAAACGGGAATATGATAAGAATTACTGTAGTAATCCTTATCGGTAACCCCCGGAATGGTACCGTAGCGCTTTTGATCCATGGCCACAAAGCGGCCAGCCAAACCTTCGGCCGGAGTAGCAACGAGGGCAAAATTGAGGTCGTATTCTTCTGCGTAGCTATCTACTCTCCGCCTTATATGTTCGACTATTTTTATACCCAGTTCAAGAGCTTCGGCATCTTCACCGTGATGCTTCCCGATCAGGACATGAAGTGTTTCAGCCAAGCCTATAAATCCGATTGCCAGGGTACCGTGTTTAATGACTTCCCGAATGGAATCTTCGGGTGTTAATTTGTCCGAATCAAGATATAGCTTTTGGCCCATTAGAAAAGGCAGATCCCGGGCCCGCAGCCTGGATAAGACTTCAAAGCGGTGCAGCAGCTGGCGCGCCGCGGTACGCAGCAGGCGATCAAGCTGCACGAAGAAGATATCCTGCTGACCGCGACATTCGAGGGCTATGCGGGGCAGGTTTAAAGTTACCGGAGCAATATTGCCCCGACCTGCCGAAACTTCAGGGCCGTGCCGGTTGGCAATGACGCGGGTCCGGCAGCCCATGTAAGATACTTCATCACCATACGCACTGTTAAATGTGGTATCCATAAAACTGAAGGTGGGGTTCATCCTGCGGGCGGCCACTTCAATGGCCAGTTTGAAAAGATCGTAGTTGGGATCTTCCGGGTTGAAGTTAACCCCTTCCTTGATTCTAAAAACCACGTTGGGGAAAATCGGGCTTTCCCCTCGGCCCAGCCCGCGCCGGAAGGCTTGAAGAACTGCCCGGGTTACCATCCGCCCTTCTTCAGTGGTGTCTGTGCCAAAATTGAGAGAGCTGAACGGCACCTGGGCTCCGGCCCTGCTGTGCATGGTATTAAGGTTATAAATCAGGCCTTCCATGGCCTGGTATATTTCTTCATATTCGGGCATCTTTTTTAGACCCCTGATCACTTCACCCATGCTGCGGTCAAAATGGGGGAAGCTCTGCCCGCCAAACATGTCATTCTGGTTGCTCTGCAGAATAATTGCCGCCTGGGCAGCCGCCGAAGCGATTCTTTTCGGCGGCCTGATGTAACCGTAACCGGTATTAAAACCCTCATTCAACATACGTGAAAGGTCAATTTGCAGACAGTTTAAGGTTTTGCTGTAGTAATCGAGATCGTGGATATGCATGCTCCCTTGATCATGGGCACGGGCATACTCTTCAGGAAGCAGATTGCTCAAATAGTACTGCTTGCTGGCAGCAGTGGCAATCTGCAGCATCTTGGCTGAAGGAGAATTGCTGACGTTGGCGTTTTCACGGCTGGTTTCGATCAGGATGTCTTTCACCACATCCATAAGTTCTGACTTGCCTTCGCGGATACGTGTGCGGCGGTCCCGGTAAAGAATATATGCTTTAGCGGTACGGGCATGGCCGTTTTCAATCAAAGCTACTTCTACTTCGTCCTGGACCTCTTCAACAGAAGGGATGACCCCATTCTGGGCTTTTTCTTCAAGATTTTTAACAACCTGCCTGGTAAGATTTTCAGCAATGCCGCGATCGCTGCCGCCCACTGCTTTGGCCGCCTTAAAAATTGCGTCCGTGATTTTCTCGGGGTCAAATGATACAACACGACCGTCGCGTTTACGAATTTCAATAAATGCAGTGTTTATAGGTGCCTTCTGGTCGGCTTTAGCCATTGCTGCGCCATCGTTCAAAAGAAAAACCTCCTTTTTTTGATTCGGCTGCCGGATCTCAGAAGCAGAGGTAGAATCCGAATATGATTGGTTTTATTCCGGCTCCCGGCTCCTATCTTCTTACTGCTGATTTCAGACTGCTTAATTCTAACTGCTTACTCCTGAATCCTCAACTTTCTTTTCATGCAGCATTTCTTCCAATTCAGTTTTGAATGTTTCAACATCGGGGAACTGGCGAAAAACCGAGGCAAAACGGACATAAGCTACTTCGTCAATAGTTCGCAGCTTTTTTAAAACAATGTCACCAATATTATCAGCCCTTACCTCTTTTGGATAACTGCTACGCAGCTCCTGCTCCAGGTTCTGAACAACATCTTCCCAGCAGGATAGGGGAATGTTTCTTTTCTGGCCAGCCAGGACAAGTCCTCTTAAAATTTTATTAGGATCAAAAAGTTCACGGCGCCCATCGCGCTTTACAACAACAATTGGTTCTTCTTCAATTTTTTCCATGGTCGTAAAGCGATCGGTGCAATTAATGCACTGACGCCTGCGCCTGATAGCGGATGAATCCTGAGTCGAACGGGAATCAAGCACCCTGGTATCTATTTCCCCACAATAAGGGCATTTCATAGAGAAGCT
>SLHT01000229.1 GCA_007136055.1 Syntrophomonadaceae bacterium | reverse complement strand
CTTATAATTTCACAGAACCGGAAGCAGCTATAGGGTGCGGCCCTTTTGTCCTGACCGATTACAGCCAGGAACACAACTCGTACCGCTATGAGGCTTTTGAAGACTACTGGGGACCGCGGCAGGCAGTTGATGTCCTCGAGATGATCCCGGTAAGCGAACCCGTTTTGGCCCTGGAAAACGGCAACATTGATCTGGCGCGCATTCCTCCCGATGCACTGTCCCGTTTTGAAGAAAACCCTGATTTCGAGGTGGCATCTAGTCCCGCTTTTGCCGGCTACCTGTTAAGCTTCAATATGAATCACAACCCGCTATTTGCTGACCCTTTGTTTCGCCGGGGAGTAGCACATGCAGTGGATCAGGAAGAGCTGGTTGAGAAGATCGCCAGGGGCGGAGCCAAACCTGGCAGCCCCGGCGTTTTGCCAATCGACCACCAGTGGCACAACCCGCAGGTTAAGGAATATGCTTATGAACCGGAAAAAGCTCAGGGG
This sequence comes from Syntrophomonadaceae bacterium, assembly GCA_007136055.1. Taxonomy (GTDB): domain Bacteria; phylum Bacillota; class Dethiobacteria; order DTU022; family DTU022; genus T3SED10-7. The sequence goes on along the minus strand of SLHT01000229.1, from coordinate 9,291 downwards.
CTGCTGCTTGAGGCAGGAGTTACTGGGGATGCCGCTTTTGAACTGCTGGTCGGTGAAGGGGTTGAAGTAAGGATCGGGGAGTTGTTAAAAGAACAGCTGGCCCGGGCAGAAATTACTATTAATCTTGTCAGTCTTGACACCCAAAGCAGGGATACCCGCGTTTTTGAAGGAGATTATGAACTGGCTCTCCTCGCTATGGGCAGCTGGGGGCTCGATGCCGATTGGCTGCGCGTTCGCTACTCATCTTCAGAGGTGGGTACTGAAGCAGGCGGTTCAGCGACAGCTCTGCTCGGAGCTAACCAGGGCTATAGCAACGAAGCGCTGGACGAACTATTAATGAAACAGAAACGCGAAACAGACCAGGAAGCAAGGAAAGAGCTTCTTTTTGAAATCCAGGAAGTTTTGGCGCAGGAGGTGCCTGAAATACCCCTCTATAACGGCCTTTACTACTACGCTTATCGGCCCGGGGTTTATGACGGCTGGATTTTCATGTTTGATCATCCGGTGATGGAACATGCCAAGTTCTCATTTTTAGAGAAGCAATAATCATAAAAGGTGTTACGGAGTGAAATTATTAAAGATGCCTGAAACCTTAAAACGAATAGCTGAATATGGCTTGACGCTTCTGATCATCATTACACTTAACTTTGCCCTGCCCCGCATGATGCCCGGAGATCCCTTTATGCAGCTCTCCGGGGCAGATGGCGATGTTGTTGAAGCCTATACTGCAGAGCAGCGGGAATATTTCAGGACTTATTACGGGCTTGACCGGCCGGTAACAGAGCAGTTCATTGTCTACATCGGCGAGCTCAGCCGCGGAGACCTTGGTTCAAGCTATTATTTTAAGGAAGCGGTCGGCACGCTGATCTTTCGCCGCCTTCCCTGGACACTTTTTCTGGTTACGGCTGCTACAATGCTCAGTTTGCTGGCCGGCCTGATCATTGGCAGTTTTGCCGCCTGGCGGAGGGGGCGAAAAACTGAGCGGTTTATTTACCTGGCCATGGTTGTCTTAGGAGAAATCCCCGCTTTCCTGGTTGGGCTGATCCTGCTAATTATATTGGCGGCAGGGTTGGGCTGGTTCCCCCTGTCCGGGGCAATGACCCATTTTGCCCGGTTCGATAGCGCCTGGGAACGCGCTGCAGATATTATTTATCATGCCGCCCTGCCGGTGCTTACCCTGGCCCTGGCCCGCTCGGGAAGTTTTTTTCTGCTGGTTCGCAACAGTTTAGGCACCGTTTTAACCCGCGACTACATGCGCACTGCCCGGGCTAAAGGTTTAAGTAAATGGAAATTGCGCTGGCGGCATGCCATGCGCAATGCCATGCTGCCGCTGATTACGCGCACCGGGATGCAGGTCGGGGCTATTGTCGGGGGAGCAGTGCTGGTAGAGAACGTTTTCAACTATCCGGGGCTTGGCAAGCTTATGCAGGACGCTGTCTTCGTCAGGGACTACCCCCTTCTGCAGGGAATCTTTATGGTCCTGGCGGTAACGGTAATAGTCGCCAACTTGCTGGCCGATCTTTTATACCGGCGACTCGATCCGCGTATTACCCCCAACATAAAGCAATAAGTTAAAAAGGTGTCTGACACCTTTTTAACTTATTGACGTCTCGGGAGGCTATGATTGTTATGATTGAAAACATAATTCCAAAAGCGTTTCGCCGGGCCGGGCAGTTCTGGTCGATGCTGACTTTTTCCGGACGCATTGCCCTGATCATTTTGCTACTGCTGATTTTGCTGGCAATTTTTGCGCCTCTTGTCTCCTGGCACCCGCATGACGCCTCATCGGGACCAGCTTTGGTTCCTCCCGGTAATGGGCATATCATGGGTACCGATGAACTGGGGGTAGACCTGTGGGCAATGATTGCTTATGGGGCCCGGGTAAGCATTATTGTCGGTCTGGGAACAGCTCTGTTGGCAGGGCTTGGCGGATCTGTGCTCGGTATCGTCGCCGCTTACAGGGGTGGTTTGACCGACCGGATTGTAATGCGTCTTGTTGATATCATGATCGCGCTGCCGGACTTGCCAGTGATGATTGTCCTCGCTGCTTTCTTCGGCCCGAGCTTGAGAAATATTATTATCGTTCTTGCCCTTTTTGCCTGGTCCAGGCCGGCCCGCCTGGTCAGGTCGCAGATGCTGGTTTTAAAAGAACAAAGCTATATCAAAATGGCAGCCCACTTTGGTGGCGGATTCTTCTACCTGCTCCGGAAACATTTCCTGCCGGAGCTACTGCCGTTGATCATGGTAAGCATGATACGTCTGGCCGGGATGGCCATTATTACAGAAGCCTCCCTTTCTTTCCTCGGTCTTGGTGATCCTACAGCCCGCAGCTGGGGCCTTATCATCAACCACGCCGTCAATTTCAGCGGTATTTATTTCACATCTTTCTGGCAGTGGTGGCTGCTCTACCCCCTGACTTTTCTCACCTTGCTGGTTGCCTCCCTGGCCATGTTCGGCCGCGACATTGAACATCTCGCCGACCCACGTATTCTCCGCTAACAGGCTGTTCTTACCAGTAGTGTTAGAAGTAGTTGGCCTGCTCGGCGTACGGTTCAATCAGTGATTCCATTACCCGTCCGATGTTGCTTTCACAGCCGCCCTGGCCATAGTAGGGCGCAGTATCGATGTAGTTTACTCCCAGGTCGAGGGCCCGGTTGATTATTTTTTCAGTTTCATCTGTGCGGTCTGCTTTCTCAATTGTCGATTCACCGCCCAGGCTAAAAAGTGATACGTATATTCCTGTTTTGTCCAGCTTCCTTCCAGAGATCATTTTATTTACCTCCTCGCTTGTTTTTCCGGGCAGGGAAAAGATTCTCCTGGCTTTATATGAATTTCTCCAAAGAGGCCGATTCATACTTTTTTGCTGCAGAGGTGAATTTTTAGGGACAGATTATTTAATTGTTATTTCTGGACAGACAAATTGGAGAGCTCTTTTTGCTAAAGACCCCCGCTCAATATAAAAAACTGGTTGCCTTAAGCGGTCTATGTGGTAACATACGGAAAAGGGCTACTAATAAAAAAAGACAGGTGGTATGAAATGGGTGAAGTAGCGGCTATTCAGCAGAAGATCGGAGAAGAAAAGCTTAAACTGGTTGAAATGGCCCGGGCAATCTATAATAACCCGGAGGTTGGCGGACAGGAATTTTTCGCTTTAGATCTGATCACAACATACCTTGAAGGTAAAGGTTTTAAAGTATGGCGGGGCATCGGTGGATTAAAAACAGCCTTTATGGCCAGTTATGGCGGGGAGGGTTTCCACATCGGCTATTGTTCCGAGTATGATGCTTTACCGGAAATAGGCCACGGCTGCGGTCATAACCTGATTGGCATCGCCGGGGTGGCTGCAGGGGTAGCCCTGGCAGCAGCACTCGGAGATATGCCGGGCCGGGTATCAATTATTGGCACCCCCAATGAGGAAGATGAGGGCGGCAAGGTAGAGCTGGTCAGGTCGGGTGTTTTTGATGACGTAGATGCTGCCATGATGTTCCATCCCGGTTGTTCCAACTCCTTTCATGTCGAATCACTGTCCTGCCGGGATTACAGGTTTATCTTCTACGGCCGCAGCGTGCATGCTTCAACTGATCCGTGGGAAGGGATAAACGCACTGGACGGTGTGATCCAGACTTTCAACAGTATTAATGCCCTGAGGCAGCACTTGAAAGATGATGTTCGTATTCATGGTATAGTTTCCGAGGGCGGCCTGGCTCCCAATATTATTCCCGATCGGGCTGCGGCCGATTTTATTATCAGGGCCCGCGACAGCCGCTATCTTGGTGAAGTTATTGAAAAGGTAGTAGCCTGCGCCAGGGGAGCGGCAACAGCAACGGGCACCAGCCTTGAAGTTACCGAATCCGGTTATCCTTACGAAGCCATGGTCAGCAACAGGGTAATGGCAGACCTTTTTGAAGAGAGCCTCAAGGAAACAGGTTATGACCTGGATTCGCCACATGATGAAGGCTTGGGTTCAGTCGACATGGGAAATGTAAGCCGGGTCACACCTTCTATTCACCCGATAGTTGCCATTACCGATCAATGGGTGCCCGGACACACCCACGAATTCAGCACGCTCTGCGATAGCGAAGAAGCATATAACATTATGCTTACCGTAGGGCAGGCGATGGCTTTAACCGGACATAAGATCTTAAAAAGTTTAGAACTGCAGAAGAGGATTAAAGAGGAATTTTCTGCGATGGCCGATGACCGAAATAAATAGGGAACAAATCATAGCAGGGGTGCAGCAATAACTCCGTCCCCCTTTGTTGTCAGCACAGGCCTTTTTCTTCTATTATTGATAAAAAGACCGGCACCAGCTCAGGATCAAACTGGCTGCCGGCATGCTTTTTTAACTCCTCTATCGCCTCAATATTTGTCTTAATATCATTGTAAGGGCGATGTTCGGTCATGGCATCAAAAGCATCAACTATAGCCATGATCCTACACTCTACGGGGATATCCTTTCCCTTCAATCCAAACGGATAGCCGCTGCCATCCCAGCATTCATGATGTTTTAATATTAAATCGGCAACACTTGAAAGATCCGGCGATGCAGTGGCAATCCGGTAACCCTTTTCAGTGTGGCCGCGCATGACTTCCCATTCTTCTTCCGTAAGCGAACTGGTTTTAGAAAGGATTTGATCGGGTATGCCTACTTTCCCCAGATCATGGACCTGGGCTAAAAGGGTTAAATCGGTTAGCTGATGTGATGGTAGATGAATTTTCTCACCAACAGCGTGGCATATTTCTTCCAGGCGCCGGGCATGTCCCCCGGTAATGAAATCTCTTTCGGCCAGAGTTGCCAGTAAGCTCTGGACTATTTTGCTGCGGCTGCTACTGCTGCTGTAAAGTTTGTTGCGGTACATCATGTCATCGGCACGCTTAAATAGTTCTTTTAAAGGTATATCGTTATGATCTGCCGTAGCAATCCCCACTGAAATACCAAGTGGCCTGCTTTCATTTGACTGGTTATACTTTTTTACATTCTTGCGAATACGGCGGACTATGGATTCACTTAAAGATTTTTCGGTTTTTAAGAGTATGGCGCAAAATTCATCTCCACCTACCCGGGCCAGGATATCTGATTGACGCAACGATTCTTTAAGCACAGCAACACATGCCTGCAGCTGTTTATCACCGGCATCATGACCCATGGTATCATTAATCAGCTTTAAGCCATCAAGATCAGAGGACATAATTGTAATAGGGTAATCCCTGCTTTTGCTAAGACGGTCTAGCTCAGTTTCAAAATAAGTACGGTTGTATACACCGGTCAGATGATCGTGCATGCTTAAATATTTAAGGCGTTCTTCATACTCAATACGCTCAGTTACATCTTTGCCGATTCCTTTAAAACCGGTAATAAATCCATCTTTATCCTTTTTAAGGGTTATAGATATCTCACCATAAAATACGGAACCATCTTTACGGATCATTTCCAACACCAAACCTTTATCCGGTTTGCCGGTTGTAAATACCTGGTTAAATTTTTCATAAGCAGCCTTTGGATCTTTATACAGCTTTTTATAACTAATACCGTTAACTTCCTCATGGGTATAGCCGCCATATAATTTAAGCCCGGCTTCATTAAAGAAAACTATATTACCTTCCAGATCTGTTTCATAATATGCTTCTTCGATGGTAGCAAGTATATCGCGGTAAAGCTCTTCTGACTCTTTTAATGCTTCCTCGGCTTCAAGTTTAACGATTGCCCCGGCAATAATCTCGGCAACAACTTTTAGCATTGCTACCTGATGATTTGTCAGGGGTTTTTTATCGCGGGTTACTTTAAAACCATAAATGCCGATTACCTTTTCTTCATTAACCAGAGGGATGGTTAAAAAAGACCTGGTCCCTTCAATACGAAAGTCTATTTTATCCTGCTCCGCATCGGGGGGCAAAGCTTCAACATCGGGCACATAGACATGTTTCCGGCTGCGAAGCTGTTCTGCCCACCAGGGCGTATTTTTAAGGGCAAAACACTGGTTTCTTTCTTTCATAGAGGGAATACCTTCCGCACACCATTCGTGGGTATTATTCATAGTAAGGCCGTCTTCGCTGAAGCTGCATACGTAACTGCGGTCAACACCAAAAAACTCTCCACTTAACTTCAAGGCATGATCAATCGCTCCATCCAGATCGTGAACTGACCTGTTCACTAAAGTGGAAGATATATCGGCAACCATCTTTTGAAATTGATATTGATACTGTAGATCACTTTCCACTCGCTTTTGTTCGGTAATATCACGTACTATGGAGATAACCTCTTTTTTCCCTGTTGAGACCATTCTTGCTTCAAAGTAGCGCTGTTTTTTATCTGCCCTATAATTGTATTCGATTACCTGCAATTTGCCTGTCTCCAAAGCTTTAGAGATCCCACGCATAATTATAGTGCCAATTTCAGGCTCCAGGACTGCAGTTATTATGCTGCCGATCAGCAGCCCAGATTTATACAAATGCCGCTCTTCAGCAGTCAGTCGATAAATATTATTTATTTCTGCATCAACGTAAACCCCTTCCTTCGAATAGTGAAAAAGCATATCGGGAACGGCGTCTACCAGGGCCCGGCTGCGTCTTTCACTTTTGCGCAGTTCTTCTTCGGCCATTTTTTGTTCGGTGATATCTTCACCTACACAAAGGTATTCTAAAACCCTGTTATGATCATCAAATAAGGCCCGGTTAGTCCACCTGATCCAGCGTAATTCACCTTCACTTGTTTCATTTGTATGCTCATGAATTTGGATTGGATATTGCGGAGTTAGCGACAGGAGCGCTTCTTTAACCAACGTCTTGTTTTCTGGCGGAATAAACTGAAAGAGGTCCCTGCCAATTATTTCTGCAAGAGACTTATTGTAAAAACGGCAGTAAGCATTATTGGCGAAAGTAAACCTCAGCTCGGGAGTCAGGCGGGTAAGCAGGGCTGGTATATCTTCGGCAATGGCACGGTACCACTCGCTAACTTGTTCTGCAGAATTTATAGCTTCACGACGCTCTGTAATATCACGAACGCATTCAACAACTCCGATAACTTTATCCTGATCATTTTTTAGCGGAGAGGCACTCAGTTCCAACCAGCCGACCTGACTGCCGTTCTTCAATAATGGTACTTCTTCCACGGCCGACTCTCCGCTTTTTATTGCTGCAAGTGACGGGCAGCATTCACAGGGCATATCCCGATCCTGATATGCCTGGTAACACTTCTTGCCCACCAAGGGAGCGGTCTTTTCGTACAACTGCTCCATCTTTTTATTAACGTACAGAATATTTAAGTCGACATCAAGTATGCTTACGCCTTCTTTAACCGCATCAAACGAAACCTGGATAAGCTTATCAAGAGCCAGATCATTTAGCCTTTTTTTAGCAGCCATAATAGAAACCTCCGGAAAACAAAGAAAATAAGACTGTCCTGGGGCCGATCATATAATTGCTTTACTGTACGATAACTAACCTTTAAATCATACCAGTTTCCCCCGGTTTTTAAAACTATCAATTATGGCCCGGGGAATGGTTTTTCCCCGAACGTACTCCTCTCCTGCCAAAAAGGTTTTTTCCACCTTGAGGTTAAGAAGATCTTCAGGGGTAATCTGAAGGGGGTTTTGATTTAAGATAACCATGTCGGCAATTTTACCTTCTTCTAAAGTCCCTCTTTGCTTTTCATCAAATGAATTGAGGGCAATATTGTAGGTATACATCCGTAAAGCCTCTGTAATACTTACCGATTGCTGCGGATCGTAATGGTTACAGGCTCCGTAGATACCTTCTATCGGGTTCGGCTTCGTTACGGGACCATCGGAACCGCCACTTAGATTAATGCCCATTTTAATTATCTTTTTAAAAGGTAAACTTTGCCGTGCTCTATCACCAAGGATTTCTTCCAGGTATTGAGCCGGTTCCAAGGGAAACTCAAGGAAACCCGGCTGGGATGTAATGCTAATACCCAGTTCTGCAATTTTTTCCAGGGTCTGCCCGGGCACAAGGATGGCATGAATCAGGGTATGGCGGTGGTCTTCCCGCGGATAATCCTGCAAAGCGGTTTCAATGGCCTGTACAGCCTGCACCACAGCAGCATCACCAACACAGTGCAGCTGGACCTGCAGGCCGGCCCGGTTGGCCTGTTTTACAAAGTTATTAACTTCTTCATCGCTGTAGAAGAGGATGCCCCTGTTGTCGGGCTCATCGGAATATGGCTCCAAAAGGGCGGCATCTTTTGCCCCGAAGCAGCCGTCAAGGGCACAGGTAAAGCAGCCGCCAATCCGTGGAAGCTTACGCTTCTGAACTTTTTTTATATCCATCGTCTGGAAATAAGTACGAAAATTAACCCGGGATCCCCTGGCCATAAACCGCACCATGTCCACGTCCATATCCCGCGGATACCCTATTCCTTCAACAGTATGAACCAGCCCGACCCCATAACCGGCAATTGTGTCAATCCCTTTTAATATATTGGATAATAGAGCCCACACCGGAAACTTGCCTGCAATATGATTTGTTGCTTTATAGAAAGCTTCAAAAAGAATATGTCCCGATTCTATGTCAAAACCGTTTAAGCTGCGGATATGGGAAGGCATAAGGCCTATGGCTGCCGAATTGGCCACAGCAAAATGGCCATCATAGCTGACCAGGTAAACAGGACGATCTTTAATGAACCGATCCAGTTCGCTGCGTGTAACCAGGCGCTGTTCAGCCAGGGTGTGTCTGGAAAGACCAAAGCCGAAAAGAACCCGGGCTCTTCGATCGGCAGAAGCATATTCTTTTATAATCGCCCCTAATTCCCCGATAGAGCGTGCCTCCCTAACATCACAAGTTGCATCAAAAATTGCCCACATGGAAAAGTGAATATGACCGTCGCCAAAGGCGGGAAGCAGGGCTTTTGTGCCCAGATCAATTAGTTCAGAGTTATGTTTATAAGTTCGCGGCAGTTGATCGCCAACATAAACTATTCTGCCCTTATCTTCAACCAGGTATTTATAAACTGAATTGTTTTGATCACAGGTTACAATATCGCCTTGAAACACTTGCATCGCCTTTAGCCTCGTTTCTATTTAAATTTAAAGTGTTATTAGCTAACACTGCAGCGAAACCTTTTTTTATAAACCAGAGTCCGCTAAGCCACAGGTCGAGTAGACTATGCCCTCACGGGCATAGGTCGGGTAGGCCGGAGGAATTTCACCTCCAGCCTCCCACAGAACCGTGCGTAAACCTCTCGATTTACACGGCTCCTATCAGCCATACTTTTGCAACCTCACGATTGCAAAACGACATAGGAAGCTTAATTGCTCATCCCGGTTTCCCGGTTGG
>SLHT01000194.1 GCA_007136055.1 Syntrophomonadaceae bacterium | reverse complement strand
ATGAGGGATTTATTTAAGAATAAAGCAATTTTATGCAGAGAAAAAGAGTTTAGTAATATTTTGCAAAAATATTTTGGTATTAAATATGATATTGATATTATAGATGATTTACCTTTACTTGATTTTTCTTATTTTGATGATGAAGCTGCCGGGGATAAAAATATACCCCGTAGAGGCCCTGTTAGGCCCTGAAGATTGCGGATTAGAGCAGCCATCGTTAGCTATAGGCCCATCAGATCCGGACCATAGCAAAAGAGCGCCTGGCCGAAATATGCGGCACTGTGGATAAAGAAGAACCCCGTGAAAAAATCTGAGGTATTGTCAGGCTTTATTTTGATTTGAACTAATTCTTACACGGACCTGCCCGGCCATGTCAAAATATTGACCGCCATGTTAACCAAAAGTTTTTCCTGCTTCCAGCAGCGGTTGATACATCATTATAGAGTGATTTTCTGTTATATATTGATCGTCGATCAGCACTCCCTGTGCATTATAGACTCTCCTGTAGATAAGGTTGTGCCGGACATAATCGCCCCAGTATTCTTGGGTTATCCAGTGTTCTTTTTCATATACTTCGTAAACCTGGCTTGGCTTTTGCTCTGCCCGCCATTCTCCGACCAGGTGGATGTCTGTAAGGTAGATCAGCAGCTGGTAAGGCTGGTTTGTGCCATTATAAATTTGCAGATCGATGTAGTTGTAGGCACAGGTAGCGCCGCTGCCAAAAGGCAGTTTCCGGTCGGAGTCGGGAAATACATCGTAATTATGGCGGTGCCTCTCAATAACAGCTAAAGGTGTATGGAGAGTGGCCCAGTAGATCATGTTGGATAGCTGGCAGAGCCCACCGCCGACAGCACTGATAACACTGCCGTGCGAAAGCAGCATCCCTTCAAGGTAGCCTTTCCTACTGGTTGGGTTGCCGATAAGGCGCCAAAAAGAAAAAGTTTCACCTGGCCGCAGTACAATTTTATTTAATTTGCGCGCAGCTATTGCCAGGTTGTTTACTTTATTATGCTGCATCCAGATATCTACATCTTTCAATTTCCTGATCAGCGGGGTTTCATGCCTGAAAACCAGTTCTTCAAGAGCCTGCTCAATATGGGTTTTGGCCCATTTTTTACTGCTGAAATGCCATTTACTGCGCCTTTTCAACTGATAGTAGCAACTGCCTAAAAATCTTCTAAAGTTATTTCTCTGAACCGGTTTTTCCATTTAAGAGAGCACTCCCATAGAATGTTTTACTGGCTGCTGTTTTTTTGCTTATTGCGCTTTTTATATCTATTCAGGTTAAGCATCGCTTTAATAAAATCTGTGAGGCCGACGTAACTGTATGGTTTGTTCGGCCCTGTTGACGGCTTGCTTTCCCATGCATTGCTTCCCTGGTAGACGGATATAAATTGATCGAGGTTTTCTACAATTAGTTTATACTGCTGAAAGCCAATTTTCTGGTGAAATGTTAGCAGGCCTGCCGTGATCAGGATCTCCCGATCCATTTTTTCCCTTAAGATAATACTCCCGGTATCGATCCCCTCGTCTACATGATGAAAGGTTATGCCAATTTTATCAAATTCACCGTTTACCAGGGGCCAAGTACCGCATTGCACTCCCCTATAATCGGGCAGCCACCCGGAGTGAATATTAACCATGTTAACATCTGCAGCTTCAATTAGATCTTTAGTAATGATGCTGACCCCCTTAAGGAGAATAAGGTCGGGTGCCTGCTGCCTTATAAATGCAATTACCTTTTGATCATTAATGTTTGAAGTTGACAGCCGGGGAATGTCGGATATAGAGCTGTTACTGGCTTCATAAGCGCTTGTATCAAGTATAAACCTGTGCAGGAACCTGAATGCGACCAGGTCAATTTTTTTAACCAGGCTCTTCTTTTTAAATAGCTGGTTAACCCGATCAGCTCTGCCGGTTATTTCTTCTACAATCCCGCATACTTCTACCATCCGGCTTGACTGAAGATGGTTTATCAAGGATAAGTTGGGCCGCGCAGTAGAGGTCATATAAAGAAGTTTTAACATAACACCTGTCCATTCGCCTGAAGCTAAAACGCAGTTAAAGCAGTTTCGGCTTTGATATCGTAGTTTAGTTCTTTGTAACATAAGCGGTTATAGAGTGCAAGAGCAACACCGAAAGCGCCTTTACCGCTTGCAGAAGCTATGCGCAAAATACTTAGAGCTTTTATGGAGCTCATAAATATTATTTAAATTCTCAACATCTCCAAATATGTTCTGCCGATTGATGTCTCTGATCATGATGTGATAGATGTTGGTCTCGCTTTTTCTTCGCGCTACCCTCGGTATAAATAATCACTCCACCAGCAACTTATGATGTCAATGGGGTGCTGTAAAACAAAGTATCGTCCCATTTATTAATTTAAAGTGTTCCTCGTGCACTCCCCCGTCAGACTTCTACAGGTGCCAGCCATCTAATTTTTCCTCGAGCCGCCCGATACGGTAATGCTGGATTAAGTCTATAAAACGGAGGTTGTGGAGCGGGTTTTCGGCGACATAAAAAAGATGAGCCCTGCAGCTGCAGTCTGATGAACCGAAACCCTGAACAGGCCGGGCGGCAATCTCCTGCAGCCTGTCTGCCAGTTCACACTCCAGGTAAACACTGCTGATGATAGGGATCGCTGTTACAGCGTCGGCTTCATTAACCAGGTAATCAATATGCCACCTTTTTCGTTTCCTTTTTCGAATGTGACGGGCAACCCTTTTACTTAAACTGCTCATCGCCGAACCCACGTAGACGTAGTAACCCTGTTTAAAACGGGCTGGATTCAACCGGCCTGCAGTTAATGTTTTTTCGCTTCCCATTTTTACCAGCAGCAGGTAAGTGCCCCTGTCCTGAAACTCGGAATTCAAGTAATCAAAAGGCACGGTAACCGGAACTATGGAATTGACCTCCTCAAAACTTTGATCAAAACCTATTGCGACAGCTTTTAGCTGCACCTTGTCCTTAACTTCCAGAAAGGCCCGGGTAAAATTGAAATCAATGTGATAAGCGGGCAGAAAGTGCTTTACGCCGGGGTCCATTACCGCAAAAAGACAGCCTGTTTTTATGCCTGCAGCAGAAAGTTCCTTAAGTTTATAGAGATGATTTGCTCCTCTAGCGGTTATGGCATCGGGGAACATGGCCACCCGGCCCTCAAACAGGGTGCAGGTTTTTACCTCCAGGTAATAACTGTAACCCCTGGTATTATGCTGGAGGAGCAGGTCTAAGCGGTGCCGGCCACAGACCGGCTCTTCTTTAATCACCCGGTAATCTTCAAGGGATTTAATACATCCTGCATCAATCAGATGGCGGATTACCTTGTTGGTCAGGTGAGTATGGAGCAATACATTCCAGCCTTTTTTCCGGCAGGCCAGCACTGTAAAAGGTAGTTTGTTTGCTTCCGGCGCCGGGCTGAGAAGCAGTTCCGTGCCCGGCAAAAGAAGTTCCCAGAGGCGGCCGGGATTGGGCAGATAAGCTTCTACCCTGTTGCCTTCGACCTCTGCCTCAACCACAAAACGGTTAACCCTGCGAACCAGGCGTCCGCTAATTTTGGGGAAAGTAAACGGATAGCTGTACATACCATTAGTATTCACTTTACTTTACAGCCCGTCAAGCTTTTTAGGAACCGGGCTTTCTAAGCTATCTTAGCAGCCCTTTGCATAAAGTAATGAACAGGCAGGGCAAGGTTGGATGGGCCTCGTTGGGTTCCACTTTCTGAAACTGCTCCCAGGTTACCCGGAAGAGGTCCCAGTATTTGCTGCGCCCCCCTTTGGAAGCTATTGTGATCCGGGTATATAGTGAATAAAACGCCCAAATGTTCTTGCCCGAGGATAACAAGGTCGAGTAGGTTATGCTCACAAGGGTATAACCTACTCGACCTTGTTTCACTCAGCTTTTGCTTAGTATTTCTAAGATTTCCTTTATGTCAGGAAGTTCACCGATCGGGTAAACTTTAACCAGCAGTATTTTGCCATTTTCGTCGATAATAATGTTGGCCCGCTCGGAAAACCCGTTACCTTCTCTAAATATACCGTAATCCCTGGCTACTGAACCGTGAGGCCAAAAATCGCACAGAAACCCGGTTTGCTCAATGCCAAGTTCCGCAGCCCAGGATTTTTTGCAAGGGATTGGATCTACACTGACGCCAAAAGGAACTGTGTTCAGATCCGCAAACTTGTCAGCATTAGCTTCTAAAGATTTCATCTGCTCGGCACAAACCTTTGTCCACGCCAGCGGGTGAAACGAAAGCAGTACTTTTTTGCCTTTTAACTCCTTCAAAGAAACTGTTTTTTCATGCTGATCCTTCAACGTAAAATCTATTGCAAGATCACCGGTTTTTGGCTGCTTCATTGGACTGTCCCCTTTAATAAATATTTTAGGAAGGAAAGTTTCCCGTCCCCCTGCTAAGATTCCAGGCCTGAGAGGAAAGCTTCAATATTTTTAGCCAGGGCCTGAGGGTTATAGCCTCCTTCCAGGACGGCAAAAAGACGGCTGCTGCATTTTTCACCGGCAAATTCACTAAGCAGCCTGCCGATAGAGCGGTAGTCGTAGGCAGTGAGCATACCGCCCCAATCGTCAAGGCCACGGTCAAATCCGGCTGACACTGCTACCAGATCAGCTTCGAAGCCCTGCAGATCTTCTTTCAGGATTGAGAGATAGCGGCGGTTTGACCTTTCCCGGCTGTGCCAGAAAGTCACAGCGCTTTCATGTTGAAATATGTTGGCGGTACCGTCACCGAAATGCAAGTCAAAATCGACGATTAAAGCTGAATTTATACGGCCTTGATGGAGCAGGTGCCTTACCGCCACGGCAACATTATTATAGTAGCAAAAACCCCAGCAGGAGTCGGCCGAAGCATGGTGACCGGGTGGGCGGCACAGGGCAAAGGCATACTCCCCTTTACTGGCTGTTTCTGCAGCTTCAATCGCTGAACCCGCTGCAAGCAGAGCGGTATGTTGCAGCAGGCTGTCCTGCTCTATACTGCGATAGTGGCCTTCAGTGTGGACCCGTAAAATCTCTTCCTTTACAGCAGGCCGCGGCTCGTAAAAGGAATACCTGTCTTGCAGCGAAGGCAGGGCAGGATCAAGACGGCCCGGTTCTGCAGCAGGATCAAAAGCATAATGCTCCAGAAAATCATCGTGGAAAAAAATCTTCACCTTTATTGCACCTCCGAATTGCGGGGCTCCTTGAGATATATTAGTTGTATTAGTTGTATTTTTCGCCCTGCTCTTAAAATATCCTTTCTGCAGCCGGTAAAAATTGACGGGTTTAAAGCATAGTGGGATAATCGGGTTATTAATGGAAGCAAACAATAAGGAGCGAAGTTATGACCCTGGCAAACAATATAACCGATACGGCTTTAATCTTCGAAGGTGGAGGTATGAGGGCCAGTTACACGGCAGGGTTCGTAAATACCTTGCTGGAAAACGGCATCTATTTCGATTATGTTGCCGGAATTTCTGCCGGAGCCAGTCACAGTATAAATTATTTGTCCAGGGATACCGAGCGGGCCAGGAAGTCTTTTGTTGACCTGATGCTGAATTCTGAAATAGGCGGCTGGCTATCATTTTTAAGGGGAGAAGGTTATTTTCGCGCTCATTATATTTATGAGGAGACCCATTATCCGGATGCTGCCTTACCACTCGACTTCGAAACATTGATGGCAAACCCGGCCAGGATGCGAATTGGAGCTTTCGAAACCGAAAGCGGCAGGATGCGCTACTTTACAAAAGATGATATCGGTGATGTCCATGATTTAGTGAAAATTGTCCGCTCTTCCTCAACACTGCCATTTTTTATGCTGCCAACACAATTCCAGCAAAAAATTTACATAGATGGCGGCCTTGGTTGTGGCATCGCTTTAGACATTGCTAAGGAGGATGGCTTTAGTAAGTTTTTTGTTGTTTTAAGCCGTCCGCGAGGGTTTAGGAAAAAACCTTTTAAAATACCGGCGGTAATCAAGGCTTATTTTCGCAAACGCCCCCATGTGGCTGATGCTACGCTGAATTGTTATGTAACATACAACCAGACCCTGGACGAGCTGGAGGAACTTGAAAGTGAGGGCAAAGCTTTTCTTGTAGTCCCTGAGACAATGCCTGTAACAAGTATGGAGACTAACTTCGATAAGTTGCAGGAAAGCTATAACCTGGGTTATGTGCAGGGACAGCGTGATTTGTCCAGTTGGAAAGAGTTTCTTGGCGTGGAATAAACTGTGCTGTTATATATAATCAAAAATAAACGAAACAAAGTGGTGGCTGGTATTGCTCAGTCAAGCTCAACAGAATCTGTTATCTAAATATCTGGATGTTCTGGTTCTATAAATAGCTATTAAAGACCCCGGCGCTAAAGCAGGTATCAAATCGAACGCTTTAATATTCCGGGGTTTTATCATACTCGCTTTTGTCGAAGCAAAACAGATCTAAGATCAAGAATATTTAAACTTGATTATCCGGGCAGGATCCAGGCAGTCAAACGCGAAGTTGTTGATGTTACATTAATATATATTTGTAACACAGGAGGCTATCATGGACATTAAGATTGCAGATTGGGATGATGTAGTTAATTTTCACGGCCACAGCTGCATGGGCCTGGCGATGGGTTACAAGGCAGCTGAAGCCGCTTTAAAGTTGTTGGACAGCGACCGTGATATCGATGAGGAACTGGTTACCATTGTCGAAAACGATAATTGCTCTGTAGATGCCATCCAATATGTTACCGGCTGCACCATGGGCAAAGGAAACCTTATTTTTAAAGATTACGGCAAACCGGTCTATACTTTTTGCCTGCGCTCCGGGAAAAAATCATTGCGCCTGGTGGCCCGCGGTTTGGATGAAAATAAATTCCCCGGTTTGAATGAAATGCGAAATAAGGTTATGAGTGGTGAAGCTAATGAACAGGAGAAAAAGGTTTTCGCGGAAAATATGGCTGAAGCTTTGCAGACTTTTTTAACTATGCCTGCTGAAGAAACTGTCAGTATGCAGTGGGTTGAACAGGAAATACCTGAAAAAGCCAGGATCTTTAACTCACTGATCTGTGAATCATGCGGTGAAAAGGTAATGGAACCGCGGGCGAGAATCAGAGAGGGCAAGATGGTCTGCCTGCCCTGCGCCGACTATTACGAAAGCCGAATTTAAGAAATGAAAGATACAAAAAGGATAATAAGCAAAACAGTTAGTTAGCATAAGCAATTTTTTTAATTCTGTCGTGTTACCAATAAAGGCAATATTGTTACGGCAGGCATTGAGAAACTGAACTGGAAAAGAGGTTGGCCCCGTGATGAGCTATAAAGTGGATTTGCCGCGGAAGAAAACTGAACTGCCTTTTTTAGAGGTTGACAACCTGGTAGTAACCTACAACGGCACGGAATTGCCGGTGCATGCCCTGCGTAAAGTATCGTTACGGATAGACCGCGGGGAAACACTGGGAATAATTGGTGAGTCGGGTAGCGGAAAAACAACTCTTGCCTTGGCAATGCTGGGTTTAATTGACCAGCCGCACCGGATTACAGGGCGGGTTTGTATTGAAGGCCTCGATATTCTCTCTCTTTCCGAAGAGGCGAAAAATAAACTGCGCTGGTCGAAGCTGGCCATGGTTTTTCAAAACTCGCTGGAAGTTTTGAATCCTGTTTTGAAGATCGGGGAGCAAATTGCCGAGCCCCTGCAACGCCACCGTGGGATGGCAGGTCGTGACCTTGATGCGGAACTGGAAAGACTATTCGCCCTGGTTGGTTTCGAGTACTTTTGGAAAGACGCCTTCCCCCATCAGCTTTCAGGCGGAATGCGCCAGAGAGTGCTGCTGTCCATGGCCCTGTCATGCCAACCTGCGGTTTTAGTTGTCGATGAGCCGACCACCTCGCTTGATGCTATCGCGAAAAAAGAGATTCTAAGTATGCTGAAAAACCTGCAGGAGAAGATCGGTTTTTCCATGATCATCATCTCACACGATCTGGCAGCCATGGAGAACCTTACTCAAAAACTGCTGGTCCTTTATGACGGGGAAGCCCTTGAAAGCGGGCCAACGATGCAGGTGATCGAGAACCCCCGCCACCCTTACACGCGCGGACTGATTAACTCATCTGTCGAGATCCATCCTCACAAGGATTTGTGGGGGATCCGGGGCGAAACAGCTAAAAACAATCACGATGCAAACTGTTCTTTTGCCGGCCGCTGCACGCAGGAGATAGCGATCTGCCGGCAGGAGCGGCCCCGGTTAACCATGCCAGCGAGTGAAGATGAGCGCAGGGTGCGCTGCCACCGGGGTGGAATTGTTACCATCCTTGAGGCAGAGGCGCTCACCAAGAATTTTACCCTGAACAGGCGCAAGATAGAAGCTGTCCGGGATGTAAACATAAAACTATTTCACGGGGAAATGGCAGCCCTGGTCGGCACCTCGGGTTCGGGAAAGTCGACCCTGGCCCAACTGCTTTCCGGACTTACCCTACCCGATCAGGGAACAGTCGTCTTTAACGGTGAAGAGGTAAAGGGCAACCCGCCGGTGCGCCGGGAAAAGGGAATTCAACTGGTCCTGCAGGATCCGTTCAGTTCGGTCAGCCACCGTTTAAGCGTTGCTGATGCTATCGGGGAACCGCTGAACATCAACCGGCTTGGCAGTAAGCAAGAACAGCTTGAAAGGGTCAGGGAAGCCCTGCAGGCCGTGCAGTTGCCAGTTAACGACAATTTTCTTAAGCGATTCTGTCACACTTTAAGCGGTGGACAGCGCCAGAGATTGGCAATAGCCAGGGCCCTGGTAATGCGGCCGGCCCTGCTCATTGCCGATGAAATAACTTCAATGCTCGATGTTTCAACCCAGGCCAACCTGATGAGGATGCTAAAAAGCCTTCAGTATCATCACGGTTTCACCATGCTCTATATTACCCACGACCTGAACCTGGCCCGCAAGGTGGCTGAGCGAATAATTGTTCTTTACGAGGGGAAAGTGATTAAGGAAGGCCCGGCTAAAAAGGTAACTGAAGAGACCTGCTGCCGCCATACCCACGACCTGATGGATGCAGGCCTGCACCGTCACTATCACTATCATGAACACGACCACAGCAACAGTGAGGTTTCCGAAAATGATCATGCTCATATTCACATTCTCGCCCATGATCACGATAGTTCTGACTAAACCAATAAAATAGAAGATACTTGCGGCCAGGTTTTCATAAATTAATAAACGGAGGTTATTCAATTGTCGCAGAAAATTATGATGTGTTTTGTTTTACTGGCAGTGTGCCTTATAACAGCAGTATTAATAGGAGGGTGTGCTTCGGAAGGAACTGCTCCCGGAGATGAAACTGATAGCGCTATAGATGAAACTGACGTTGTTACGCAGCAGGATAAACCGCTAACGATCAGGCTGGAAGGGCCTAATGCCGGCTTCCCTTCACCTTTTGCCCATTACCCGAGGATGCGCGGGACAGTTATGAAATATATCTTTGATTCGCTGCTCGAAATTAACGAAGAAGGTTATATTCCCTGGCTGGCTGAAGAGTGGGAAATCAGTGAAGATGGCAGGGAACACCTTGTTACCTTGCGTTCAGGGGTAAAATGGCAGGACGGCCGGGAGGTAACCGTGGATGACGTGGTCTTCTCATTTAATTATTACCAGGAATACCCCCCTGTTTTTATCGGGAAAGAAATTATGGACCGGAATTTTTTAGTGACTGTTGAAGCCGTAAACGGCAACCAGGTTAAGTTTGTCACCGCTGAACCGAGCGGAACATTTTATATTGAAGCGGGTGTAATGAGGATTATCCCGGAACATATCTGGGCCGATGTTGACGACCCTT
>SLHT01000133.1 GCA_007136055.1 Syntrophomonadaceae bacterium | reverse complement strand
TGTAAAAAGTAAAAAGTAAAAAGTAAGTTTAACCGCAGATATCTATTACGGCGTATCAAACAGCACTACATTTACACCCGACTGGACAAGCGGTTTTGATTCGATAACCTCAGGCAAGACGTCCATCATTAAGGTTTCCGCCTTCCCCTCTATTCCTGCACATGCTTAAGCAACAACCAGATCAGCTTGATAATATTCTTAACCCGCACATTTCATTAGCTTATTCTTCTTTTATTAATTCTTCATGTGATATGTTGTATTTTTTTCTGCTTTCAAACTACTCTTCAAATGAAACAGGTTTCCACATAATTATCCATGCCTCACCACCGGGACCACTCTTCTCTTAAGTTTTGGCTCTATACTGCTAATCACTGACAAATCGGGTTCTTTTTCAGCCGTGACATAAACCCAGACAGTTCTTTCTCTAAACCGCCTGAAGTGATGCAGGTTCTGATCAGCCTGGTCATTTTCAATATTATCACTGGTAAAAATCAATAGCATATCCGGTTTTAGCTTAAACCACTGTTCATCAACACCAAAGGGCTTAACGATTGCTGATGCTAAAGCACGTCTGGATTTAGGCTCATCTTCGAGCCCAGCATAGCGGCTGCTTAGTTCTGATAAAAGTCGCTGCCCGTTTATTGAAAATGGTTCGACTAGATAACTATTCTCAGCCCAATAGTTAACATGAATTCTCTTGAACCGCTTGCCAATCCCCTTGTAAATTCTGTCGAGACAATCTATTACATCAGCATAATCCCTGGTAAAATCAACACCTTCTGACACATCAAAGCAGAGAAACAAGTGCCTGAACTGCTTATTAAAAACCCGCACTTCTAAACCAAACTGACCCTGCACCCTAGGATGAGGCGCATCAGGATCAAACCCCCATACTTCACGCTCCGTTATTTGCCTGACTGCATTTTTCAAAGGTCGAACCCAGTCATTAACCATTACTCACACAACCTCCCGAATTATGTTTAATCAATTAAATAGCACAAGCATCAGCACATAAAACCACGACTATAAGCAAGAAAATAAGCAAAACTACAATCTCGCCACATAAATCTCAAAATAAGGATAACAAGTTGATAAGACACATATGTGTCTCTTTACTTTGGTATGTTTGATTTGTGAACATGAAAGGAGGGACATTATGGGCAACTGGTCATCGCCAAACCCATGTAAAAGCTGCGGTAAGAAGTCGGGTCTAATGATTAAATGTACTAATTGCGGCACCCTGGGCTGTCCAAGCTGTGTTGGCGGACCGGGTAAAGGAGTATGCAAAGTATGCAAGAAACCTGCTGACAAAGTTAGGGTTTAGAAGTATCGAAGGCAGGAAAATGACAAGCAATGACAACAGTAATAACCCAAAGATATAGTAGGTTATACCTCCAGGGCATAACCTACTATATCTTTGAGCCGCAAACATAATTTTATCCTGCTAAGTAAATTGTTTGTCTTTTATACTCTCTACCTGTTCAGATTTTATTTAAACCTCGGCATAAAATAATTTATCCGTGAAAAACAGGGCACACTCTGTTACTTTTTCCCCGGTTATACCTTCCCAGCTCTTGCGGTACATTTCCAGCTGCGGTCTGTAATGCTCGATTAGCTTCTGCTGGTGGTCTTCATTTTCAATGGAGTCGCTCTTGTAATCAACCAGCACCCAAGCCCCGTTTTCCCGGTAAGCCAGGTCAACAATCCCGGTCCCGTAGGTATCATCTTCCCATATCCCGAAAGGCACTTCGGTCATAACATCTGCTGCAGCTGCTACCCGCTGCCAGAAGCCTGAGGCAACCACCCTGTTAAGCGTTTCCTTTAGCTCTTCTTTCTGGGTATCAGGAAGTTCCACTTCCGTAACTGCTGCCTCAATTGCCTGCACTACCGCCCCCTGGTCTGCCCCAGTATCAGCCCCGGCACCATTATCCGCTGCCATGATTATTTTGCCAACCAGGTATTCCAGGGCATCATGCACCGCTGTTCCCCAGGCCGTGCCTCTGCCGCTTTTTTGCCGCTCTAACAAATCCTCTACGCTGTGCAGCGCAGCCCCGCTAATTTGCCGGTAAGTTGGCTCCTTCATGCTACCGATGCCGGCACTAATTGATGCATCTGCAGCTTGTTTCATCCCGGCAGAAATAGGTTTAGCTTCATCCGCCTGCTGCCCTCCTGCTACTACATTCTTCGCGGGTAAAAGGGCTGAAAAAGCCTCCCGGCAGTTATTATCATTTAAAAACTTTTCAAGCGGATGCCAGGGACTCTTCTCAGGCTTATCTTCATACTTACTAATGACCAAAACATTCTTGGCCCTGGTAGCCGCGACATAAAGCAGGCGGATATATTCAGCATCGCGGTATATTTCTTCCTCTGCCCCTTTGCTATCCCAGTCCGGGGGCAGAGCCAGGTATTCAATGTTACCGTAATCGTCCTTTACCTTGCTGATAACCAGGTACCCTTCGGCCTCACCTGCGGACCGGTCCACGTGAAAAACAGGTTCAAAAACCTTATGGTTGCCCGGGTTAGCTAGAATCACAACCGGCGCCTCCAGGCCCTTGGCCTTGTGCAGGTTGATAATACGCACCGCAGAAGTGCTTCCACCATCAACGGCAAGCTCTTCTTCCACCCCTTCTTCCAGTATCCGCTCCAGGTAATCTACGGCCCCGCCAAAACTGCACTCTCCCCGACTTTCCCGGCTGCGTAAAAGTTCCAAAGCCTGCATGATACTGCCGGCCCGGCCCCGGCCCATATCCCCGGCCAGGGCATAAGGAATCAGACCCAGCTCATCTAATATCTTTTCGATAGCACTACTCGGGGGAAGCTTATTTGCCCAATCCCGGTAACGCATCAGGGTCTCCCTGGCTGCCGCAAAGGGCTTGGAAAGATCCGGGTCGATATTTCCCGGCAGGGGCACAAGGAAGTTGAACTGCCCTCCCGCCAGCTTATAACGGTAAAGCAGGTCATCACTTAAACCGAAGAATATTCCCCTTAGAGCAGCCGCCAGGGGCACCGGGTTTGCAGGGTCAGCCAGGGCTTGCAGTAAGTTAAGTAGCTCTTTTAACTCATCAGATTCGGCCAGGTCTCCCCCGCCGCTTAAGCTAAAAGCAATCCCTCTTTTTTCAAGAGCCCGGGCATACAGGGTCATATTCTTCTTCTTGCTGACGATAATCATAAAATCGCCGGCCTGCACCCTTTGCTCAAGGCCGCATTCAATTTCTTCTTTACTGCGGCTTAACTTGATGCCACCCTTTATACACTGCTCTATCCAATCCGCCACTTTCTCAGCATCGATAGAAGCTATAACCTCCTGCTTGTGCCTGTTGACTTTCTCCACTGAGGTTGTCAACAAACCTGCCATGCAGCCCGCCTCGTTAATGCGAAAATCATCCATCATGTTGAATTCTGCCTGGCAAGGCGGGTCAATCGGCTTGAAAAGTTCTGTAAAACTTTCATTTCCCCAGCTTATAAGCCCGGGCATTGAACGGAAATTAGTCGAAAGTGTCAGGATTTCCCCACCACAAGCCTCGATTAAACGCTTGACCTGATCATAGGTAGCAATGTCAGCCCGCCGAAAACGGTAAATCGACTGTTTCGGATCTCCGACCACGAAAAGAGAACCGGGGCGCGGTCTAAGCTTACCCCAGTCTTTTTCTCCTAAATTATCCCCGGCTAAATAGAACATAATCTCGGCCTGGATCGGGTCGGTATCCTGGAACTCATCAATTAGCAGGTGGGTGAAGCGTTCCTGGAAATATCCTCTCACCTCGCTGTTTTCCCTCAGCAGTTTAGCTGTCAGCATCAACAGGTCCTGGTAATTAAGCAGGTTCTCCCGGCTGCGCATTTCCATGTACTGTTCCACGGCCGGTTCTATAAATTCAAGCAGGTGGTAGTGGCGGTAAGCTAGCCAGTCATCCAGGGCAGGTTTTACAAAAGCTTCCTGGAATATAGCAAACTGCTCTTCCAGGGCTTTAACCTCGTCATTATCCTGGTGCCAGCGGTTATAGGTTGGTTTGTAGCCGCCGTTTACCCTGTCCAGCAGGCGCACAAAGAAACGATCGTCCTGCAGGTTAAAGAGAACTTTCCAGCGCAGGGCAGTTCTGATTTTGCCCTGCAGATTGTCCCAGCCTGCATCCGGCATGTCTTGCCGCAGCATGGGGCCGGCTTTTTGCAGGAACAGATCGAGCTCTTTTCGTGCCGCACTGAAATCGGGTTTTACAACCTGCTGTTTTATGATCTCCACATCAGGGTAGAGGTTTAGATCCTTAAAAGCTTTCTGGAGGTCCCTGTGTGATAGGTCCAGTTTGTCAAGCCAGTCCAGCAATTGAGGATTGTTTGCCCCCACTTCAACTAAGTACTGTTCCCAGGCAGTCTCCTCCAGCAGTTTTTCTTCCAACCCCTCAATCTCGGTAAAGTCAGGAGCGATACCGGCTTCAATCGGTCTTTCGCGAAGCATGCGCGCACAAAAAGAATGGATCGTGCCGGCAAATATTCGCTCTATTTTCTCCAGGGCTTCGGCTAAGCGTTCTTTCACCTGCGGATCAGTTTCCTCCCGCCAGCGCTTCTCGAGGCCAACCTGGAAGCGTTCTTTTAACTCTCCTGCCGCCTTACGGGTAAAAGTTACAGCCGCCATTTTTTCCGGCTCACACTTCCCCCCGACCAGCAGGGCAATCATGCGCTTCACCAGGCCGGCGGTTTTCCCCGAGCCGGCCCCGGCTTCCACCAGGAAGGTCTGGCCCAGGCAGGTTTCAATCTTATCTCGGGCATCTTGATCTTTCAGCTTGGCTTTACTCATATTCCTGCAGCTCCTTCCACGGTCCCAGGTTGCTGTTAGCTGTATTAGCCCTTTTCAAAGCCGTATCTTCGAGGCACTGCGGGTGGCGGCAAACAGCCTGGTATTCGCAAAACTTACAGGGTGGATCATCGTCTGTAGCCATACAGAAAGTGCCTTCAGCAAGCAAATCGATCATCAGCTCCACTGCCTGCAGGGCCTCCTGGCGCTTACCCTGGTTTCGCAATACGCGCTGACCTTCTCCTTTTTCGGTCGGGAAAAGGTAGCCCGCTTCCCGCACTTCAGCCTTAGGATCCTGCGGCTGCAGGATCTTTTCAGCAGCCTCGGCATAAAGGACGTTCTGGATTTGCCTGCCCTGCCTGATATAGCCGCCCTGTTTGTAGGCATAGGTGCTGCCGGTTTTATAGTCCCAAACCCGGTAAGAACTTTGCCCTGGCAGCCTGTCAATACGGTCGATACTGCCCCTTATAAAAACTTTGTCACCTCCGGGCAGGTTAAGCTCCAGCGGATCAGCCTGGCCCACACCGGCCTCCTGCACCGCAACCGGGCCCCTGCCAAAAGGCGCCTCCATGTAAAGCGGTATACTTCCTTCTTTCCAGAGCTGAGCTTCACACTTCAGGAAGACTTCCAGTTCCCGTAACAGTTCATTTTTCTCGCTCTCGAAAACAAGGTCACTGGGAGGCGGAGTCTGCTTTTTCTTATCATCTATCTCTTCTTCAGTTATTTTACTTAACAAGACTTTGTCTTCCCGCGGACCGCCGGCAGTGCTGCAAACCTCTCTTAAGTACCTGGCATAAATATTATGCAGTAAACTTCCCCGTTCCATAGCATCAAGCCAGGCCCAGCGGTCGAAGGACTGCTCATCCGGCAGCTTTATAGCAAGCATATATCTAAGAAAGTAAGCATAAGGGCAGCCGGCCAGCTTTTCTAAAGCACTTGCCGAAAGAGACCTGTTTCTATTGGTACGTGGATCAACCAGGGCAGGATCAACTGTTACCTTGCCGTCGTATTCCGTAAAGAGGTTGCTGCGCCTGGCAGCTTCGGCTTCCAGCCCAGCCTTAATGCCGGGGTAACAATCTTTAACGCTGTCCAGGTCCCCACTTCTTGAGCCATCTATAACCTCACTGAGCCACCACTCGCTGACAGCCAGGGCCTGATTTGAGCCTGAAGGGTAATAAGCAGCAGGCGGACCGAGGCTATTGAAAAAGTCACTGTAGTCAGCTTCCAGCTTTCCGCTTCCCAGGCGATAAACCTGCAGCAGGATCGAGGCCGGGAAAGCCGGCCTTCCTTCAACCGGCTCGAAGCTGGAATAACTGAGCACAACCCGGCCCCGCCTTGAAGCAAGCAGCCGGCCCAGTTTATACAGGTTACGCTCGGGGCTAATGGAAGCAAGAGAAAGATTCCTGCTGATTGCTTCTCTTTCCCGGTCAAGCAGCACGGCATCCTGCAGTCCGCTGCCGGGGAAGTAGCCCCCGGCCAGGCCGACCAAGAAACTTAAGCTCCGATCTGTGCTTTCAGCTTTGCCCGGGGATGCTGCATGCAGGTAGCCCGCAGCGGGCGCCGCTGCACCGACTCGTATTGAATTAAGGCGCGCTTTTAACCTTTTGACCGCGGTAGGGTAATCAACCTGGTGTGGAAAGCTTATTGCAGCCTGCTCGAGCATCTCCAGGATACTTTCCCTGGCCAGGCGCTCATTTTCTACACTGGTTGGCGCATATTCTGTCATAATAGCCGCCAACCCCTCGCAGAGCCGGTCAAACTGAACAGCACCGTCGCTATTTACCTCCGGCACATATGAGAGCAAATCCATAATCAACTGCTTAAGACCCGCCAGGCGTTCAAGCCTTTTATACTGATAATCTGTGTCATAACCTTTATCTTCAGCAAGCTTCAGCTTTGCATTTAATTCTACCTCCAGGGCCTGCAGGCAGGGCTGGTACCTATCTTTTCCCCAGCCTACCGCTGCCCGGCGCAGCAAGAGCGCTAAAGCTGAAGCAGAGCTTACGCTGATGCTGTTGCTATTAAGCAGCCTGTAAATATGTCCTGCACTGTAGTTATCATCAATCCAGCTCAACAATCCGGCCAGCAGCTGACCGGGCCGGGTAAAGGTCACCGGCAGCCCTTCAGCATAGCTAACCGGTACTCCGTAAGTCTCGGCCGCAGAATAAATCAGCGGCAGGTAAGTATCGCCATTCGTGTAACAGATTAAAACCTGGTCTGCTTTAACCCCATCCTTCTTTATGCGGCGAAATACTTCCCTGATTTCACAGGCGGGGCTATATGCCTGAAAGAAATCCAGCTCCGGATCAGCGGCACCATCCACTACACCCTCCTGCGCATAAAGCCTGCTTAGTGGTGTTTGCACATCCGGTTCCGCTGCAGCTTCAAAGAAATAAGACTCCTGCCTGCTGAGCCCGCAGACCTTTTCAGCAGGCAGCACCAGGCCCTTGTTATCAATTAATTGCTTCAAAAACTTAAAGGTCAAATAGTCAAATTCTAGCTGCTCGGGCACCAGGTATAAAGAATCGTCAGGGCAGGTATTACTTTGCAATATATCGAATGCCTTCATGTAGACAGATGCCCGGTCGGCCAGCTTTCTATCTTTTAGTTTTATCTCATAACCGGCCAGAAGCTGCTTTATTTCCTCACCCTTTTGCCTGCTGACAAAAGAATCGGGATCTATCTCATCCGCTTTAACCCCGGCCATGCGCAGTTCCAGCAAGGCCCCTTTTAGTATCCCTTCAGGCCCAAAAAGTCCCTCCAGTTCGGCGAAATACTTCAGCTCGCCCCCGCTTTTCATCTCTGCCAGGGTTTCACCAACTAAAAACAGTATTTCACCGTCATCAATAATCCTGATAGACTCGCCAATAAAAGCCGGCCCGGCAAGCTCTTCAGCCAGCCCCAGCGGGGTTGACGGGGTTACGTTCAGCCATGCCTGACCGCCGCGAGCAGCTGCCTCAAGCAGCTGGTGCCCTTCGCGGTAGGAGTTAACAATCAGCTTTTTCTCGGCAAATTGGTTATTTATACAGGCTTCCGCCAGGGCAGTAAGCACGACATTCATATTGTAATAACCCCCTTATTCATACTTGCTGCTCTCAAATTTAACTATTGCTCTTACTCCTGCGACAAGCATAGCAGGTCCAGAAGACACACATATGTCACAAAGGCAGATAGAATCCGATTTTTCTTGGGTGACTTTAAATATTCTTGAGGTAAGCGGATTAAATATATCAAATTTCAACATCTATTTCACTCTATCCTGCTTCGTTTCCAAGGGAGAAATTTCCCATAAGCTCAGCTTTTGTAAATGCTCATAGTCTTCTGCAGGTTCTTTTTCAGGTCTTCCTTCAGCCACTCCGGTTCGAGTAGCTCCAAAGCAGGCCCCCAGCTCATCAGCCAGGGAATCATCTCTTTCGCCCCGGCAACTTGGAAAGTAACTTCCGCTTCTTCACCGGGCAGCATTTTCACCTTTTGCGAATCATGAAAGGATACCGCCTTAAAACGTTCCGCCACTCCCTTTTCCACCTTCAAGCGCACAGTTTCCAGGCTGGCAAGGTCTTTATCGTCCATATTCCAGATCCCCCAGGCATTGCCGAATACATCTTTCATGGAAAAATCAGGCGGCCTCTTGAAAACACTGTTTTCCACTACTTCTAGCCGCTTAACCTGGTCCATCAGGTAGATCCTCCGACCCTGCTGACTACGACAGAAGCCGACCAGGTACCAGTTGCCGTGGCGGCAGACCAGTCCGTAAGGCTCTATCTCCCTCCTACATTCCTTACCATCATAGGTGCGGGTATACTCAATTTTAATCACCTTGCAGTTATCGATGGCCCGGATGATCTCGCTAATCTTTTTCAGGATTCGTTTGGGCTCCGCCGGCCCATAACCAGATACATAGATATGCCTGTCGGCCTCGCTGAAAAAGGAATCTTCATCATGCTTCCGGTTAATCGCCTCACTGAGCAGTGAACCGATTACCTTTTCAAAATGCCCCTTCAAGATACCCTTCTGCTGGCTGTAAAGGCCAAGGATCACCAGCAGGGCCTGGTTAGATTCCCTGCTGCCCGCAATCCTGTCGCCGTTATAGCGGTAACGGGTAGCACCTGCCTGGTCTTTAAACGATTCAATGGTCAGCGGTTTTCTCTTCGCCCCGCCTGACTTTTTAGCCTTGCCTTTACCATTTTCTTTATCGTAAGCCAGGGGATCAAAGATTTTATTGACTCTGCGGATTATCCTGTAGATGGTTCTATCCGTTGGCATTTCACCTTTTGCTTCGCTGTAGGCTTCCTTCAGATCTTCCCTGGTTGCTCCCCCTCCCGGGGTTTTATCAATGACCGTAATTAAAACCTTGATCATCGCTTCCGGTGTAGTTCCTGTTTTAGGATAAAGATTCACAGCGAAACACCTCCCGTAAATATGCAACAACATTCTAATTATACCTAAATCTGAAGAATTTTATAACCAATTCCCGAAATATTTTAACAATATTTTCAGTAAGACACATTTATGTCGCAGCCACCGGCTACCATGAACTTAATATGCCAATTAATTTCTAAGGGGATGATTATATGAACTACAGGGAAAAGTTTGTTCAAAAGGTTAAAAAGCTATTTGAAGCTGAAACTGCAGCCTACAAACGCAGGGAAAAAGCCTACGAATTTATCACCGAATACTTTTGCGATCTGCTAGAAGATCTCTATGATGAAACTGAAGCAGCAGAGCATATTCAGGTCATATCCAGCCACCCATTCCGGCCGTATCCGGCCAGTTAAAGAATTTTTCTGCCTGCCGAAAACAAACGCCTGCAAACAGACAAGGGGCGATTATCCCCTGTCTTTCCTACATATTCAAAAATAGCAAATAAGCTGCGCCTTACTCAGTAAATCGATTTTCATAATAGATTCTCCATTTAGCATTAAATTGGTTAGCATCCTTTGATAGTTTAGCAACACCATCAATTTGCTTTATTCTTTGATGTAAAAGAACTGAATCCATGGACCTGAGGTCCATT
>SLHT01000098.1 GCA_007136055.1 Syntrophomonadaceae bacterium | reverse complement strand
GAGGTTTACGCACGGTTCTGTGGGAGGCTGGAGGTGAAATTCCTCCGGCCTACCCGACCTATGCCCGTGAGGGCATAGTCTACTCGACCTGTGGCTTAGCGGGCTCTGTTTTATAACAAAAGTTTCGCTGTAGTGATTGTTTGCTTTGCAATTTTATTGGATCGGTTTAAAAAGTTCGCCTTATTAATTGAGAGGGGCAGGGTTATGCCCTCTTTTCTCGAATTAATGCCCAGAGCACCTGAGGAGAACATAAAACTAAGGCAGAAAAGCGGGTGATTAATATGACAGAAGCCGGGCAGGGATTGGATAAAGCGATTAAAGTGACAAAAATAGATGTGGCTCTCCCTGAGCAGGAAGAACTAGAAAGGGAACTCCATGATTTTTTGCAGTGGTTAAAACCAATGCTTGCGGTTGATACCACGGGCGCGGAACAGGTCCTCAACGGCCTGGATACAGTAAATGTAATGCGGGAAGATCATGTCCGCCAGGGTAACCTGGCCGAATTGCAGGAGGCTGCTCCTGATTTTGCAGGCGGTTTTTACATGGTCCCCCCGATTATAGAATAATGTACAGGTCAGGCGAGGAGGGTTAGCATGGAATTAAGGAAAGTATCTATCCGCCAGGCGGCTGAAGCGGTTAACAGTGGTGAGGTTTCCGCCCATCAGTTGATCGAGGAAACCCTTAATAACTGTTCTGTTCTTAATGAGGGTCTTAATATTTTTACCCACATTGCCGGTATCGATGCTTTAGAACAGGCAAAAGCTATCGACCGGAAAATAGAAAAAGGTGAGAAGCTGCCTTTGGCCGGATTGCCCGTAGCAGTAAAAGATGATATTTGCTATGGGGTTTTACCGACAAGTTTTGGTTCTACGGCCTTTAAAGAATTTATCTCCCCCTATACTGCTACTGCGGTAGAAAAATTAATGGATGCCGGTGCTATTGTGATCGGTAAAACCAACTTGGATGATATGAGCCTGGGTTCCTCTACGGCGTCTTCCCCCTTCGGCCCGACCGTAAATCCATGGAATACTGAATATACAGCCAGCAGCGCCGGAGCTGCGGCTGTGGCCACGGGTGTTTGTATGCTGGTCCTGGAAAGTGATTGTGGCGGCGCACTGCGCCAGGGAGCTTCTCACTGCGGCGTGTTCGGATTGCGACCGACAAGGGGACGGGTTTCCCGCTATGGTCTTAATACTTACAGCAGTTCATTTGGGCAGGTAGGAATTACCGCTATTTCAGGTGAGAATATTATCGGCGCTTTGGAAATAATATCTGGATTTGATGGTAAAGATGCTTCTACTGCTGTTTGTAAAGATAGGCCAACCGGGAAAAACAATGTTCCTGATTTCGAAGATCTGAGAATTGGCTGCCCTGCTGCAGCTTTTGATCATTTAGAGCCTGAACTGCGTGAAGAATATGAAAAGGCCCGGCAGGTATATGCTGATCAGGGTTTACAGTTTATCGATCTTGATTTGTCGTTGCTGTCTGAAGCGTTGCAGGCATATTATGTGATTGTTTTGGCCGAGTCTTCATCTAATCATTCCCGTTTTGATGGCATCCGTTTCGGGGCTGCGGAGGAGGCCGGTAACCTGGAAGAGCTGTACTGTAAATCGCGTGGGGCTATTCTCGGTCGGGAGGGCCGTCGGCGCAGTATTTTCGGGACTCTTCTTCTCCGTAAAGGCAACTATGATCTTTATTACCGTCAGGCCCTCAGGATCTGGAACCTGGTACGCCGGGAATTCACAAATGCCCTGACCTATTGTGACCTGCTGATGCTGCCAGCGGTTAAAACGCTTCCCCGGCTTTCTGCTGCAGAACCAGATTTTCTTGATTCCTGGTCGGATGATCTTTTCTGCGCGCCGGTCAGCCTCTCAGGGTTGCCTGCACTGAGCCTGCCGGCAGGTCAGTTGCAAGGTATCCCTGTCGGCCTGCAGTTAGTAGGCCGGCCCTTCAGCGAAGAAATACTGGTTACGGTTGCTGACCGGGTAGTTCGCGAAGTTAAGTTTTTCCCTTATGGGAATTCGTAAAGGATAGAAAGGAAGAAAAACATGGAATTTGAAGTTGTTATCGGCCTTGAAGTCCACGTAGAACTGCAGACAGAAAGCAAGCTGTTTTGTTCCTGTCCGAACCGTTTTATTTCCGAACCTAATTTTAACACCTGTCCTGTTTGCCTTGGTTTTCCAGGGACACTTCCCCAACTGAACAATGAAGCTGTGCGACAGGCCCTAACTGCTTCGCTGGCCCTGAATTGCGAAATAGCTTATTTCAGCTATTTCGATCGCAAAAACTATTTTTATCCGGATATGCCCAAGGGCTACCAGCTGTCGCAGTACTTTGAGCCGATTGGTAGCAGCGGGTATTTAAATATTGAAGATGATAACGGACGCCCGAAAAAGGTTCGTATCGGACGGGTTCACATGGAGGAAGATGCCGGGAAGCTTGTGCATGCTGTTGGCGGAGATGCTTCGATGGTTGATTATAACCGGGTCGGCGTGCCGCTGGTTGAGATTGTCACTGAACCTGATCTGCGCTCGCCGGGGGAATCACGTCGCTATCTTGAACAGTTAAAAAGAATTCTCCAGTATGCCCGTGTTTCCGACTGCAAAATGGAAGAAGGCAGCCTGCGCTGTGATGCCAACATTTCCCTTCGTCCTATTGGCAATCAAACTCTTGGCAGTAAAACCGAACTTAAGAATATGAACTCATTTAAAGCGGTTGAAAAATCCCTGGAACACGAAATAAAGCGGCAGTACGACATTTTAAATCGTGGGGAAGAGGTTTTATCCCAGACTTTGCGCTGGGAAGAAGATAAGCAGGAAACGATAGTCATGCGCGGTAAGCTGGAAGCACATGATTACCGCTGTTTTATTGATCCTGAGCTGGCCCCGTTGGAGTTAACTGTCGAACAAGTGGAGAAAGCCCGTTCTGCGCTGCCCGAAATGGCCGAAGCCAGGGCGGCCCGCTTCATCAATGATTACGGCCTTCCTGAATATGATGCGGGGGTGCTGACATCTTCACGCTGCCTGGCCGATTACTTTGAAACCTGCCTGGACAGTTATAATAACCCCAAGGTGGTGAGTAACTGGATCATGGGTGAGTTTTCAGCCCAGCTTAACAATGTCGGACTTGAAGCAGACCAGTGCTCATTTAGGCCAAAAGAGCTTGCTGAGTTGCTGCAGATGATTGATGAAGGGGTGATCAGCGGCAAAATAGCCAAGGAAGTGTTGGAAAAAGCTTTCCAGAGCGGCAAAGCGCCCCGTACGGTAGTTGAAGAAGAAGGGCTGTTGCAGATCTCTGATCAGAGCGAATTGCAAGCGATAGTCGAAAAAGTTGTCAATGAAAACCCCGACAGTGTTGAAAAATACCGCAGCGGCACAACCAAGGTTATCGGTTTTTTAGTTGGCAGGGCCATGAAAGAAACAGGGGGCAAAGCCAACCCCAGGCTTGTAAACGAGCTGCTGGTTAAAAAGATTGAAGAGTAGTTAATTACTCTTTTAACAAGGTCAGCTTAACCCTTAACCTGGTGATATGCCCACTCTAGCCAGGGCATGACTGCTTCCAGGTCATCTTTTTCTACTGTTGCTCCGCACCAGAAGCGCAAGCCGCCGGGAGCATCGCGGTAAGAGGCAATATCAAAAGCTGCTTCCTCGGCTTCGAGCAGTTTGACCAGCTGCTTGAGGTGATTGGATCCCAATTCAATGGTCAGACAAACGCTGGTGTTGGACCGGATTGTCGGGTCAGCAGCAAGGAAATTAATCCACTCGTGCTGGGCTACAAAGTCTTCAATTACTTTTAAGTTATTATTGCTGTGTTTGATCAGGCCTCTGAGGCCGCCGATGCTTTCCGCCCACTTAAGGGCATCGAGATAGTCTTCATTGCAGAGCAGAGAAGGCGTATTAATTGTTGATCCTTCGAACACCTCAGCCATAATTTTATCGCCTTTTTTAAGGCGGAATATTTTTGGCAGGGGCCAGGGCGGGTTGTAACTTTCAATTCGCTTAACGGCTCGGGGCGACAATATGAGCATACCGTGGGCTGCCTCTCCACCCAGGACTTTCTGCCACGAGAAAGTAGCAACATCTATCTTTTCCCAGGGTATTTCCATGGCGAAAACAGCTGAAGTGGCATCACAGAGGGTCAGGCCTTTGCGATCGGCGGGTATAAAGTCGCCGTTTGGCACTTTAACTCCGCTGGTCGTCCCATTCCAGGTAAAGACGACATCATGGTCAAAGTTAACCCTGGTCAGGTCTGGTAAAAAGCCGTAGTCGGCTTCAAAAAGGCCGACGTTTTCAAGTTTTAGCTGTTTGGTAATGTCGTCAGCCCAAGTTTTACCGAATGCTTCAAAGTAGACCACATCAACGGACCTTTCCCCGAGTAGGTTCCACATGGCCATTTCGAAGGCTCCGGTATCCGAAGCAGGGACAATGCCAAGGAGGTAATTTTCAGGTAGTCCAAGAATAGCCCTGGTTTTTTCGATTGCTTCCTTAAGGCGGGCTTTGCCTATACTGCTGCGGTGTGAACGGCCAACAGGGGCTTCCTGCAGGGCTTGCAAATTGTAACCCGGTCTTTTGACACAGGGGCCCGAAGAGAAAAAAGGTCTGGCCGGTTTTTCTTTTGGCTTGGGGTGCATTTAATCAAGACCTCCATATTTTAATTACTTGCAACCAAATCATATATTAGTAGTTCTAATAAGTAAACAGCATAAAATTATGATATAATCTAAAAAGCAAAATGATATTACTTATCAATTAGATTATTTCTGAAATAGGTGTCTATCATAGGTTTGCAGCAGGCAATGATAATGCTTATCAAAAGTGAGATGAAGAAGGAATATGCGCACTTTATGGTTGGTTTTTCTTTGTTTTATGATCCCCGCTTTTACTTTTGGATGTGATGAATCTGGAGCAGACAACGGGGATGCTACAGCTGAGATTAATGTGGTTACTACAATCTACCCACTGGCTGATATTATCAGGGAATTGGGCGAAGATAAAGTAAAAGTTTCGTACTTGCTGCCGGCAGGGGCCAGCCCGCATACTTATGAGCCGACGGTGGAGCAGGCCAGGCTGGTTGAGAAAGCCCGCCTGTTTGTTCATATCGGGGCAGGGCTGGACAATTGGGCGGTTAATCTGGCTGAAGCATCGGGATCCGGGCTGGTTCTGATCGATTTATCAAAAGAAGTAGATTTGATTATGCCTTCCGATTATCAGCGCCTGGAAGGTGAAGGAAAGAACAGTCAGGGGGATGCTCACCACGATTGCGAGCATGAAGATCATGATCACGGACCCGGTGATCCCCATTTCTGGCTGGACCCCCTAATCGTGCGGGATTTAATCTGTCCCGCTATTTATGAACAGCTGGTTGCAATTGCTCCCGAAAATGAAGAACACTTTAAACAAAGATTTGATCAGTACCGGCAAGAAATTACTGCTCTGCACAAAGATATCACAGAGGCCAGATCAGCTTTTTCCCGCACCGGGTTTATTTCTTTTCATTCAGCCTGGCAGTATTTTGGACAGCGTTACGACTTAGAAGAGGTAGCCGTTATTGCAGATTTTCCCGGACAGGAGCCATCTGCCGGTTGGTTGGCTGAACTAATTGAGCTGATTAAAGATGAGAATATCGCGGCCATTTTTGCCGAACCTCAATTTCCCACTGCTCTTGCCGATAGAATTGCCGAGGAAAGCGGCTCGAGGGTAAGGATTATTGATCCCCTGGGAGGAGAAGGTGTCCCTGATCGTGAATCGTATATTGAAATAATGCGTTTTAATCTGTCTTCTTTCCGCGAGGCAATGGAATAATAAGGGGAAATATTGGGGGTTGGTTTTCATGGGAGAGCTAATCGAGGCGGAGGGTCTTGGTGTTAACCTGGGAGGCAGGACAGTCCTCGAAGGGATTACCTTTTCAGTCAGAGCGGGTCAATTAACCGGTATAATTGGCCCAAATGGCGCCGGAAAAACTACTTTTTTGCGCGCCATTCTCGGCCTGGTTAAGATTCGGGAAGGCAGGCTTAATGTTTTAGGTGTCCCTTCTTCCAGGCTCATGGAAGTCCGCCAAAAAATCGGTTACATGCCCCAGCGGCAATCTTTTGAAAAGAGTTTTCCCCTTTCTGCCTCTGATGTGGTAGCTGTCGGTCTTCTTTCTCCTGCGACCTTGCTGCGAAAAATTGCTAATAAGGATCGGCGTATAAGGGCCGCGCTGCAGTCAGTGGGCATGGGAGAATATGCAAGCCGTCCTTTTAAAGACCTTTCGGGCGGGGAACAGCAAAGAATTTTACTGGCTCGTTCCCTGGTGCGGCAGCCTGATTTGTTGCTGTTGGACGAACCTAATGCCGGATTGGATTTTCCTGCGCAACAGAGCTTTGTAGAACTACTGCATAAACTTAAGCTTGAAAAAGGACTTACTATTTTATTGGTTTCCCATGATCTGGTTTCCGTTGCTTCGGCAGCCGACCAGCTGGCATGCATTGACCGTACTATGCACGTCCACGGCCGCCCTGCTGATGTCTTGGTCAGCCCATATCTGAAAGATGCGTACCGCTGCCAATATGATTTTTTAAGCACTTTAGATAAAGAGAGGTGCGGCCATTGAGTGAAATGCTCACTTACGGGTTTATGCAAAGGGCCCTGCTTGCTGCCCTGCTGGTCGGCATACTTTGTTCCACCATCTCATTCTTTGTTGTTTTAAAACGGCTTTCTTTCCTGGGGGCCGGTATTTCACACACTGCCCTGGGCGGTATTGCGCTGGGGCTGGTTACCGGTGCAGACCCGGTTTTGACGGGCAGTGTTTTCGCCGTAGGGACGGCAATGAGCACAGGGTATATCAGCCGGATCGGTAAAATCAGCGAGGATACCGTAATCGGTATTTTTTATGCTTCCGGTATGGCCCTGGGCATTGCACTGATCAGTTCTTTTAAAGGTTACTACCCCGAGCTTTTTGCCCTTCTTTTTGGCAATATACTCTCTGTCTCGGGGAGAGATCTCCTTTACATGGGTTTGGCTCTAGCTGGTATTCTCGTTTTCGTTGTTTTGTTTTTTAAGGAACTTTTGGCGATTTGCTTTGATGAAGAGATGGCTGAAGCGGGCGGTTTGCCGGTCGGCCCCCTTTACATGGGCTTGTTGGCGGCGATGGGCCTGACGGTTATAGCTTCGATTCAATTGGTGGGAGTAGTTTTGGTGGCGGCTCTCATTGTTACCCCCGGAGCAACTGCTTATCGCCTGAGCAGTAACTACCGCAGCATGCTGGTTTTATCACTGGCTGTCGGTATAGCGGGCAGTTTCGGCGGCCTGTTTGTATCATACTATTATCCTGTTCCGCCCGGGGCAGCAATTGTTCTTGTTCTGGCTGTTATATTTGCAGCGGCTATGGCCCTGAGACCCTTGCTGAATAAGTGACCGTGCAGTAAGCATTAAGGGGAGGCTTACGGATGGAAGAAACATTTTTAGAGGCAGTAAAAGAAAAAATGCGGCAGAAAGGTTATAAGATAACCGGCCCCCGCCTTGCCATAATCAGGTACCTGACCAGGGAGAAGGGGCATCCTGATATACAAGAAATATTTGAGGATATCCGGGTTGAAAAACCGGGTATCGGTATGGCTACAGTTTACCGGACAGTGAGTTTGCTTTTGGAATTGGGCATTTTAAGAGCGATTACTCTAAGAGGGCATCATTTGCGCTACGAGCTTAATTGGCCTGATCATCATCATCATCACCTGGTCTGCAATCGATGCGGGCAGGTGACGGAGTTCGGCAATTGCAACTTTCAGCTAATGTCCGGGGAAATTGAACAGGTTACCCGCTTTAAAATTGAAGAACATGCTCTTGAAGCTTACGGCTTATGCCCCCAGTGCCTTTCTGCCCGCCTGGATTATTCAACAGAAAATATATAGTAGTAAAGCGGTTGACCGCCGTAATGAAGTTCTACTTCCAATTCAGGGTATTCCTGTTCTATTGCTGCAGCTAAAACCGATGCATCTTTGCGATTTATATCCCGGCCGTAGAAGATAGTAATGATATCCTTGTTGCCATCTAAAATATTCCGGGCCAGGTCCAGGGCGGCCAGGTTCAATGTTTTTTCAAAAGTAATAATTTCATCGCCGGTTAATCCTAAGTATTGGCCGTGTTTTACTTCCTCACCCTTAATCACGGCGTTCCTTGTTGCATAGGTGACCAATCCTGTAGTCACCTGCTTAAGGCTTTCTTTCATTG
This sequence comes from Syntrophomonadaceae bacterium, assembly GCA_007136055.1. GTDB lineage: Bacteria > Bacillota > Dethiobacteria > DTU022 > DTU022 > T3SED10-7. The sequence goes on along the minus strand of SLHT01000098.1, from coordinate 1,717 downwards.
ATTCCATGTTATCGTTAAGCGTTTGATGGGAATTGTAAGCAAGTAATGCGGCTAATCCTTCGGGAAGTGTTTTTGTTTCAAGGACCTCAACCTGCTTGGTGGCAAGGTCTTTAACCTGTTCTGCAACCAGGATGATATTTTTATTGTTTGGAAGGATAATGGCAGAATCCTGCGGCAGGTTATCGACAGCACTAAGCAGGTCTTTTACGTTAGGGTTCATGGTTTGTCCACCGAAGACGATTTCATCAGCGCCGAGGCTGAGGAAGATTTCCCGGAAACCTTCACCGAAGGATACAGAGATAATGCCCACCATACCTGCCTCCTGCCGATCCGGGCCTGGCAGGATGACCGCACTTTCAATGGGAGAAGATGAAGATGCGGTTGTTTGACTGTGCTGGTCTACCATGTTGTCGATTTTAATATCATGAAGGGAGCCATATTCAAGCGCTGTTTTCAGAACAAGGTCCGGAGTGGCTGTGTGGATATGAATCTTTGCCATGCTGTTATCTGTAGCTACAAGCAGGGAACTACCGTAAGTAGAAAGTTTTTCCTTTAGATGATTAAAGGTCTTTGATTTTGCCTTTACAAGCATTTCTGTGCAGTAGGGCTGGTCAAGGATAAGTGTTTCAGGTTTACCGGTTACAGAAATGACTGAAGAGGCTGCGCTTTCAGGAAAGGCTGTGCTTTTGGGGGGCAGAATTTCGGTCACTGAACGCTTCAGGGCATAAAGACAGCCTTCCACAAAAACAAGGAGACCCAACCCGCCCGCATCGACAACTCCGGCTTCCTTCAGTGCGGGAAGCATATCTGTGGTCTTATCAAGAGCTGTTTTGCCGCTCTTTATCGCTTCTTCCATGCTCCCGTGAAGGTTATCCCCTTTGCGGACAGCAGAGCAGATGCCGCGGGCCATTTCCCTTGCTACAGTCAGGATTGTTCCTTCAACCGGTTTGGAAACAGCTTTATAAGCATAGACTACCCCATATTGAAAGGCTTTACTCAGTTCACCGGAGGAAATATGTTCTTTTTTGCGCAGGCCACGGGCAATTCCGCGTAGAATCTGGGAGAGGATTACTCCTGAGTTGCCTCTTGCTCCCATCAGGGCTTTTGAAGCGACAATTTCAGAAAGCTCACCAACTGATTGGCCATTGTATGAGCTCGAACCTTCAGCTGCAGCTTTAAGGGTCATGATCATGTTGGTTCCGGTATCACCGTCAGGAACGGGAAAAACGTTAAGAGAGTTAATCTTTTCTACTTCCCGTTCGAAAAATAATGTGGCGCCCAGAATCATTTTTTTAAAATCATTGGCATGGAGTGTATCGCCGAAACCTTTTTTAGTTGCAGTGCTCAATATCCAATCTCCCGGAAAGAATAATGATTATTATTTAACTGAATAATAGCATAAATGCAGTCCGTTTGCTAATCGTATCTTTTTTAAACATGATTTCTAAGCATTAGCTCAAATGGGTGAGGTTCGAGATAGGTCTGGTTTTGCAGGTAAAAAACCTCGTGTTTGCGGATATAGTGGTTGATCAGGGTCAGCGGCACGATCAGGGGGACCAGTGAGTGGGCATAATTGTCGATAAGCTGGATCAACTCCGCTTTTTCATCGCCAGTAAGTAATTTTTTAAAATGTCCGGCTATGTGGTAAAGAACATTTACATTCTTTTTAATGGTTGCTTTTAAAGCCAGGGCTTCCAGCAGGTTTAATTGGTACTCT
>SLHT01000174.1 GCA_007136055.1 Syntrophomonadaceae bacterium | reverse complement strand
TTTGATGTTCCCGCGACCCAGCTGATTACCCAGTTAATGGATATAGGTGTTATGGCCAGCCTTAACCAGCCGCTAACGCCCGATTCTGTTGAACTGCTTGCCGAAGAGTATGGTTTCGAGGTTGATTACATCGAAGATCCCATTGAAGAAGAACTGTTAGCAGTTTGTGATCAAGATGACAAGTATGAAGTGCTGCGGAAGCCTGTGGTTACCGTCCTCGGGCATGTCGACCACGGCAAGACATCACTACTCGATTCAATTAGGAGCGCCAAGGTAACGGAAGGTGAAGTTGGGGGTATAACCCAGCACATCGGTGCTTACCAGGTGAACGTTAAAAACAAGCAAATCGTCTTTTTAGATACACCCGGTCACGAGGCATTTACAGCCATGCGGGCCAGGGGTGCACAGGTTACCGATATAGCTGTTCTGGTTGTTGCAGCCGATGATGGCGTAATGCCACAAACAATAGAGGCTATTAACCACGTTAAGGCTGCCCAGGTACCGATTATGGTTGCGGTCAATAAGATTGATAAGGCTGATGCCAATCCTGACCGGGTAAAGCAGCAGCTTTCTGAGCAGGGACTTGTTTCTGAAGAATGGGGCGGCGATACTATATTTGTATCCGTAAGCGCCGTCAGAGGCGATGGCATTGAAGAGCTTTTAGAGATGATCCTGTTGCTGGCAGAAGTAGGCGAACTTAAAGCTTGCCCGGAACGGACAGCGCGTGGTTCGGTGATTGAAGCCAAACTCGACCGGGGCCGCGGACCTGTTGCTACTATTCTTGTTCAGGACGGCACCTTAAAAGTGGGAGAATCAATTATTTGCGGTTCAATTTCAGGTAAAATCAGAGCGATGGTTAATGATCGCGGAGAACGGGTAGAATCTGCAGGGCCATCAACACCCGTTGAAATATTAGGTCTCAATGAAGTCCCCCTGGCCGGAGACCGCTTTCAGGTTGTCGGGGATGATCGGATTGCCAGGCAGGTGGCAGAAAAGAGAGCCATTAAGTTAAAAGAAGCAAGCAGGCGAATTCAGCGTGTAACTCTTGATGACCTGTTCAAGCAGATCCAGGAAGGTGAAGTAAAAGATCTAAACCTGATTTTGAAAGCGGATGTTCAGGGCTCTCTTGAAGCGGTGCAGGATGCTCTTGCAAAATTAAGTCTGGAAGAAGTGCAAATTAAGATTATACATACAGGAGTCGGTGCAGTAAACGAATCGGATATTATGCTGGCGTCAGCTTCCAATGCGATAGTAATCGGTTTTAATGTCAGGCCTGACGCTAATGCCCGCAGGTTGGCCGAACAGGATAAGGTAGACGTAAGGCTGTACAGGATAATTTATGAAGTTATAGAAGATATCAAGAATGCCGTAACCGGCCTTTTGAAGCCGGTAATAAAAGAAGTTATCCTCGGGCAGGCTGAAGTAAGGGAACTCTTTAAAGTATCCCGCCTGGGAAGCATTGCCGGCTCTTACGTTTTGGAAGGAAAAATAACCCGCAATGCCATGGTCAGGGTAATCAGGGACGGAACAGTTGTTCTTGATTCAGGGAAAATCGATTCGCTGAAACGATTTAAAGATGATGTGCGTGAAGTGCTGACCGGTTACGAGTGCGGAATATTGCTGGAAAACTTCAATGATCTTCATGAAGGAGATATTATTGAAGCCTACATGATGAAACAGGTTGCCCGTTAAGACGAATTTTTTATACGCCGTATTAAACCGTTTTTTATAGGAGGATTCTATCATGTCAGATAACAGAGTGCGGCGGGTTGCTGAACAGATTAAGAAAGATGTAAGTCAAATAATTGGTGCAGAGATTAAAGACCCAAGGGTTGCCAGTATTACAAGTGTGACAGATGTTGAGCTTACCAGGGATTTACGATATGCATCAGTATATGTTAGTATCTATGGCAATGAAGTGGAAAAAGAAGAAACCCTGCAGACCCTGGTCAGGGCATCGGGTTTTATCCGCGGCGAAATTGGCCGCAGGGTCAGGTTAAGATACACACCGGAAATTAGTTTTTTCCTGGATACATCTATAGAATATGGAGCTTATATTGAAAACTTACTTAAATCATTGAAAAAAGAAGAGAATAGTGATAATGAGCGATCGAGCGAAAATAATTGAGACCCTGCATAATGAAGATTCTTTTTACATCATTTCGCACATGCTTCCTGACGGGGACAGTATCGGTTCTCTCCTGGCGATGGGTGAAGGCCTGCAAAGAATGGGGAAAGAGATAAGGCTTTTCACTCCCGGGAAAATACCATATAAATACAAATTTCTGCAGAATTCTGAATTAGTAGCACATCAGGGCTTTGGTAACGCTGCTGATATTACTACGATTGTCCTTGACAGCAGCGATATAGAAAGACTGGGCGAATTTAAAGATGCAGTTCTCAGCAGTAAGAAAATCATAAACATTGATCACCATGTGACTAATCAGCGGTTTGGAACCATGAATTTAGTTGATTCTGAAGCAGCGGCAACGGGAGAAATAGTTTATGATCTTTTAAAAGAGCTGCAGGTTGTTCTAAATGAAAGTATTGCTGAATCACTTTATGTGGCAATTTCTACAGACACAGGTTCATTTAAGTATGAGAATACGACTGCAAAAACTTTCCGGGTTGTAGCTTCTTTATTGGAATATGGTCTTAATCCCGGGGCTATTTCTCAAAGAATATTTGATGAACGACCGCTATCTTTTTACATTCTGTTAAAAGAGGCCCTTTCAAGTCTTGAGTTGTATGAAGGACGCAGCATTGCCGTAATGTCCCTGAGTAACGATATAAGAATACGCAGCGGGGCATCAACCGATGACCTGGAAGGCATCGTCAACTATACCCGGAATATCGTAGGTATAGAACTGGGGATTCTTTTCTATGTTGAAAGCGTGAGCGAAGTAAAGATCGGATTCCGCTCAAAGTCACTTGATGTTAGCGAGCTGGCTGGCAGGTTAAACGGAGGCGGTCACATCCGGGCTGCCGGTTGTCGCCTGCAGGGCGATTTTCAGACTGTAAAGGCCAGGGTTATGGCCGAGGCCCGCAAAATGTTAAAGGATCTAAAGACCTGAGGGAGCAATTCAGTGGATGGAATTATCGTTATCAATAAACCAGCCGGAGTAACTTCGAGCAGGGCTGTACAAATAACGCGTAAACTATTTCCAGGTTCAAAGGCAGGACATACCGGAACCTTAGATCCACTGGCAACCGGGGTTCTGCCGGTTTGTTTGGGCCGGGCAACCCGCCTGGCAGAATATATCGTCGGCCTGCCGAAAATATACAGGGCTGAAGTTGTCCTCGGTAAAGTGAGTGACACCGGGGATGCTGAAGGGCAAATAAGAGAAGAAACCGCAGTTCCCAATCTTGACCACAGGCAGATTGAAGAACTGCTGCTTACGTTTAAAGGCAAGATTGAACAGCTTCCACCGCGTTACTCAGCTATAAAATACCAGGGTAAACCTCTCTACCACTGGACCAGACAGGGTAAAGAAGTGCCCCTCAAAAACAGGCCGGTGACAATATATGATCTTAAACTGGTCAAATATAACCATCAGTGTGAGCCACATCTGATTTTTGATGTTGCGTGCTCAAAAGGTACATATATCAGGACTTTAGCCGCCGATATTGGCCAGGTAATCGGCTGCGGCGCTTACCTGTCCGCGCTGATTAGATCTGCAGTAGGCCCCTACCGTTTAGATGATGCTTTAAATCTTGACCAAGCAGCTGAAATGATTAAGCTAGGAAGGGGTGGAGAAATAGTGATGCGCATGGATACGGCAGTGATGCACCTGCCGAAGATTTGCCTGAAAGATAAGCTGATCGAGGCGTTAAAAAATGGACTGGTTATTAAATTCGACGATCAGGAACTGCTAAAGAATGTTTATATAGAAACCCCGATCAGGATCTACGATCAGCAGGGTAATTTCAAAGCGCTGGCTTTAAAAATTGAAGCGAATGACAGGATGGGTTTGAAAACGATTAAGTTTCTGGCACAGTAGGTCTTAATTGCAGGAAACAAGATTTAAGAGACAAGAGTTTAATGAAACATGTTAGTATGTTCTATGTTTGGACCTTATTTTCTGTTTCTTTCTAACTTTGAAAGGTGTTTGTATTATGGAACTTATCAACGGTATCGACCGCCTGCCTGAACAGACCCGTAAGTTATATCTAGCACTGGGTAATTTTGACGGTGTTCACCGCGGGCATCAGCATATTATTAAAGTGGCTATTGCCGCGGCCGGTCGTGAGAAAGGTGTCAGTGCAGTTTTAATTTTAGATCCGCACCCGTTAATTGCCCTGCGACCCGAGCAGCAATTAACTTTATTGACCGATATTGCTGACCGTGCTGAAATAATGGCCGAACTGGGACTCGATTACATGATCGTTCAGCCTTTCTGTCATCAACTAGATTCATTATCACCCTAACAGTTTGTCCGCCATATACTTGTAGACAAAATAAAAGTAAAAGGTGTATTTGTCGGCGAAGACTATTCTTTTGGACGACAGGGTGCCGGCAGCGCTGATACGCTGACCTATTGGGGAAAAGAACTCGGTTTCAGTGTGGATGCAAGTCCAATGCAGAAATTTGAAGGAAAAGAGGTAAGCAGTTCAATTATTAGATCACTGCTCTTAAGCGGTGATGTAAATGAAGCTGCGGATCTGTTGCGATACTACTTCTTCCGGCAGGGCAGGGTAATCAGGGGTTACGGTATCGGGAAAAAGATGGTTTACCCTACAGCCAATATTGCAGCAAACCCGCGGCTGCTGTGGCCGGGTAAAGGAGTTTACCTCACTGCTGTCGGCGGGCTTGACAGCGGTTTGCTTTACGGGGTCACTAATGTCGGATCCCGCCCGACTTTTGCTCACCATGAAACTGCCGTGGAGACTCATATTCTAGATTTCAACAATACAATATATAACAGGGAAATACGGCTCTGTTTCCTGGATAAACTGCGTGACACGCGAACTTTTAGTTCGCCTCATAAGCTGAAAGAACAAATTATGGTGGACATCGAAAAAAGTCGGGAGCTTATAAAGATTTTTAAAGTGGAAATAAACGGCAAAGGCAAATCTTTACAAGCAGGTTGTTCTGTGCTAAGATCTGAATAGTCTGAACCGCAGGCTAGGCTTAACGATATCCCGACGTTATGCTTGGCGGGCGGCGATTATAATAATGGGAGGAGCAAGTAAATATGTTTAATCAGGAACACAAGCAGGAGATTATTGATCTACACAAAAGGCACGAGGGCGATACGGGTTCACCGGAAGTTCAGATTGCCCTGCTGACTGCGCGCATTAATTATCTCACCGAACACTTGAAAATCCACAAAAAAGATTACCACTCTCAGCGCGGTTTGCTGAAAATGGTCGGTCGCAGAAGGGGTCTTTTAAATTACCTGCGCGACAGGTCGCCTGAGAGATACCAGGCTATTGTAGGCAAGCTTGGCCTGAGGAAGTAAACAGTATAAAAAAACACGTGAGCTACCTCTCGTGTTTAAATTTAAAGATCAGGTTTTAAATTAAGGTCACAATTGCAGGTGAGAGGAGTAATCAGTAGATGTATTCATACACCATGGAAATGCAAGGCAAAACTTTGACTATGGAAACGGGCCGTTTGGCCAAGCAGGCCAGCGGCGCCGTTTTGTTGCGTCATGGCGATACAATGGTTCTTGTTACAGCCACTGTATCAGACCAACCGCGGGAAGGAGTTGACTTCTTGCCGTTAACCGTCGATTACGAGGAGCGGCTTTATGCAGTGGGGAGAATTCCCGGCGGGTTTATTAAGAGAGAGGGGCGGCCTACAGAAAGAGCAATCCTGGGCTGCCGTTTGACCGACCGTTCAGTGAGACCGCTATTTCCAAAGCAATTCCGAAATTCTGTCCATATCGTTGCTACAGTACTTTCTATGGACCAGGATTGTCCCCCTGAACCGCTGGCCATAACCGGTGCATCTGCGGCGTTATCGATTTCAAAAATACCTTTCGAAGGACCCGTTGGAGCGGTTATTGTTGGCCTGGTTGAAGGAGAAGCTGTTGTAAACCCTGACCAGGAACAAGCCGAGAAAAGCAGCCTTCACCTGATGCTGGCCGGTTCAAAAGAAGCGGTAATGATGGTTGAGGCCGGCGCAGACGAGATCAGCAAAGAAGATGTTCTTAAAGCTATCCAGGCCGGGCACGAGACAATTAAAGCGCTTGTTGATGTGCAGGAAAAAATGGCAGCCGAAGCAGGCTGTGAAAAAATGAATGTTGCAAGCCTGGAAATGCCGCAGGAAATGATCGATAAAGTGGAGCCGACTGTTAAAGAGGGCGTTACGTCAGCGCTGAAAATAGCGGACAAACAAGAACGTGAAGACAAACTGGCCGAGGTCAAGAAGAACGTACTGGATAAATATATCGAGCAGTATCCTGAAAATGAAGCTGAACTGGCCAAAGTATTTGAAAATACGCTTAAAGATACTTTGCGCAAGATGATTATTAACGAAGGGTTAAGGGCGGACGGACGCAGTCCAAAGGAGATAAGACCAATCAGTTGTGAAGTAACCACGCTGCCCCGAACACATGGGTCCGCTATATTTACTCGCGGCCAAACCCAGGTGCTAAACATCTGCACACTTTCTGCTCTGCGGGATATGCAGATGCTTGACGGTTTGGGGATGGAAGAGTCTAAGCGGTTTATGCATCACTATAATTTTCCGCCTTACAGTGTAGGTGAAGCAGGTTTTATGCGTGGCCCGGGACGACGGGAAATCGGCCATGGCGCTTTAGCTGAAAAGGCGCTGGAACCGGTAGTGCCTTCGGAAGACGAATTTCCTTATACGATTCGACTGGTTTCCGAAGTGCTCGAATCAAACGGTTCAACTTCTATGGGCTCAGTATGTGCAGGTTCTCTGGCGATGATGGATACCGGTGTGCCATTAAAAAGAGGTGTGTCAGGAATTGCCATGGGCTTAATTAAAGAAGGTGATGACGTAGTTATCCTTTCCGATATTCAGGGCGTTGAGGACTTTTTAGGTGACATGGATTTTAAATTAGCCGGCACAGAAAAAGGTATTACCGCCATCCAGATGGATATCAAGATTAAGGGTATCTCGGAAGATATTCTCAAAGATGCAATTAATGAAGCGGATAGAGGATATAAACATATCCTAGGGATTATGAACGAAACGATTAGCGAAGCGCGCCCGGAACTCTCACCTAATGCGCCGCGGATGATTAAGATGCAGATTGGCGTCGATAAGATTAGGGATGTAATCGGGCCCGGTGGAAGAATGATTAATAAAATTATTGCCGAGACCGGTGTTGGTATCGATATCGAGCCTGATGGAAGAGTTTTTATTGCAGCCGTTGAACCTGAAGGCGGTAAAAAAGCCCGGGAAATGATTGAAGCGCTGGTTAAAGATGTTGAAGCCGGTGAAGTATATACCGGTAAAGTAACCAGGGTCGAGCGTTACGGAGCATTTGTGGAAGTACTGCCCGGCAAGGAAGGGTTGCTACACATATCGCACCTTGATCACCACAGGATTGAAAAGACTGAAGATGTCGTTAAACTTGGTGACGAAATAGATGTTAAAGTGCTTGATATAGATGAAAAAGGTAGAATCAATCTTTCCAGGAAAGCCCTGTTAAAGAGGCCTTCCGGAGGAGAGAGAGATGGCGGCGGCGGAAATAAGAGAAACCGCTAAAATATTATGCAAGGTAAAAGACCCTACCTGGTAGGGTTTTTTATTAAAGAAGAGTTAAAGATCATCCACGACGGAGAGGTAAAATCTGTTGCGTAAAAGAGTGAAACTGCCTTTTAAAGTGACGGCAAATGCTCAGGATTTGCCCCGGCCGCGCTATATGACAGAGGGATCTTCAGGAATGGACCTGCATGCGGCAGTTGATGAAAATGAAACAATTATGCCCGGTGAATCTGCCCTTATTTCAACAGGTTTAATGGTTGCTGTTCCCCCGGGTTATGAACTGCAGATCAGGCCGCGCAGTGGCCTGGCTGTGAAACAGGGGATCGGTATCCTTAATTCGCCGGGAACGATTGATTCTGACTACCGCGGTGAAATTAAAGTAATATTGATGAACCTCGGACGGGAGCCCTTTATGGTGTCTAGAAGCGATCGGATTGCCCAGATGGTCCTTTGTCCTGTCCCGCGGGCAGTTTTAAAAGAAACGGATGAATTGCCTCCGACTGATCGCAGCAGCGGAGGATTCGGGCATACAGGATAAGCTACAGCAGCAGGGGGGTATGATTGAGAAGATTTTAAGCACAGGGAAAACAAAACATGTTTGCCGGCAGTTAAACTTCTGTACAGGTTCTACAGCGCAAGGGTACTGAACGATAATTTAATTTGGAAGCTTGCTGTTATTGGATTACGACGCACGACTCTAGTCTGCCGGGGCAGTCGTTTAACGTCAGCCCTGGCCAGAGAATCTTTGTTAAATGCTTTTCTGCAGGCAGAATTAAATGCGGAAAGCACACTTTAGGGAACTAATTAATGAGAATACTGCATACCTGGTTCCCGCGAAAATTAATGGAGGTTTGTTTTGTCAAGAAGAAATAATAAAAACAAAGCGTTACAGCTAATTCCGCTTGGCGGCGTTGGTGAAATTGGAAAAAATATGTTTATTTTAAGGTATGGACAGGAATGCATCATCATGGATGCAGGCCTTAAATTTCCTGACGAAGCCATGCTCGGTGTTGACATAGTCATACCCGATATATCATACCTTAGCGAACAAAATTTAGAAATACTGGGAGTTATTTTAACTCACGGTCATGAAGATCATATCGGGGCTTTGCCGTACATTATCGAAAAAATCAATGCGCCGGTTTATGGAACAAGGCTGACCCTGGGTATTGTCGAAGCAAAATTCAGGGAACATCCGAAAGTAAAAATCGATTTAAAAGAAATCAACCCCGACGATAAACTAATTCTGTCTGAAAACTTTGTGTTGGAGTTTTTTAGGACAAACCATAGTATCCCTGATTCAGTAGGACTTGCAGTGGAAACACCGAACGGACTGGTTGTTTATACAAGTGATTTTAAGTTTGATCAAACGCCGGTTGACGGTAGAATAACCGATTATTATAAGCTGGCTGAACTGGGCCGCAAAGGAGTAATCGCCGCTTTAATCGACTCGACAAATGCCGATCGCCCCGGGTATACTCTTTCCGAAAAAGAGGTGGGCGAAAGTATCAATGAAATATTCCGCCTCTCACGCAGCAGGATTATCCTGGCTACTTTTGCTTCGAATATTCATCGTATTCAACAGGTAGTCGATGCTGCTATTCGCTACGATCGGAAGGTAGCGATCGCCGGGCGCAGTATAGTTAATACAGTCGATATATCGACACAACTCGGCTACCTGAATATACCGAAAGATGTGCTTGTCGATCTTGATAAGATAAAACAGGTCCCTCCTGAAAAGCTGGCCCTGATTACAACGGGAAGCCAGGGTGAACCGATGTCAGCGCTGACCAGGATATCTCAATCTGACCATCGCCAGGTTGAAATTCACGCGGGTGACACTGTAATTATTGCTGCCAACCCTATACCGGGTAACGAGAAGTTAGTTTCCAAGACAATTAACAACCTGTTCCACCTCAAGGCGGATGTTATATACGGACCGGTTTCAGGTGTTCACGTTTCCGGACATGGCAGTGAAGAAGAAATAAAGATGATGCTAAATATGCTTCGTCCTCAGTATATAGTACCCGTCCACGGGGAGTACCGCCAGCAGGCGTTCTGTTCTAAAATCGTTCAAAAATTAGGCATGAAAGAAGAAAATGTCTTCCTGGCGAAAACAGGCAGCCTGATGGAGTTCTCCGGAGGCCAGGGACGTATGTCAGGATCGGTTTCGGCAGGCAGGGTACTGGTAGATGGTTTTGGAGTCGGCGATGTCGGTGAAGTAGTAATACGCGACCGGCAGGTACTTTCGGAAGACGGTATTGTGATAATTGTCCTGGCCGTGGACCAGGATAAAAGCAGGGTTCTGACCGGACCCGAAATCATTACACGCGGTTTTGTTTATGTGCGTGAATCAGTAGATTTACTGGAAGAAGCAAAAGTAGAACTCACTAAGGCTATCAACAAGATCAACAGGGAGCATCTGCA
>SLHT01000007.1 GCA_007136055.1 Syntrophomonadaceae bacterium | reverse complement strand
GGTAGAGAGTATTTAACTGGTAATCATTAAGCGTTGGACAGTTGTTTGCTGCAAAGAAGCTGGCTGTTTCCTCTTCTGTGAACTTTAAATCTGTCATCCTTACTTCTGCCATTTTGCCCTTTGCCCGCCAGCTGGATAACGGCCATGGAGGTTCAGAGCGTGTTGTAACTATAACATGTAATGTCGGGGGTAAGTTTTCGATAAAGAAAGCAAGATCTTTATGGATTTCCTGCTCATTAATCAGGTGATAATCGTCGATGACCAGGTAAGAAAGAGTATCGATAGTAAAAAGTTCATTTAGCAGTGGCGTTAGAATCTGGTTAAACGGGCCGGAGGAGTCAGATAAAATACCGCCGGATTGCAGCATATCAAGAGATCCCTGGCCTAAATCACTGGAAAGGTTTTGCAGTGCAGAAAGAAGATAAGTCCAGAAACGCTCAGGGTTGTTATCTTCTTCATCCAGTGAAAGCCAGGCTGTATTGCCTTCTTTTCCTTTTATCCAGGCCCTGACAACCGTGGTTTTGCCAAATCCGGCAGGAGCTGACAGTAAGGTTAACTGCCGGGCAAAGCCTTCTTCTGCAGCTAAAAAAGCATCTATGCGCTCTGAAATTCTCGGCCTGAAGAGTATATTGTCAACCAGTGGAGGGATGTAGTTTTTGATTTTAAGGATATCGCCTACCATCAGCAAAGCCCCTAGTTTTTTTATAAAAGCAAGTGATATTATCTATTCTATATTGTTTTTAAAATTCCCTTTAAACAGGACTTCTACATTTCTCAAAAATAAATCTTTTATATTGATGGTGCTGTAAATAAACAAACCTATCTCTAATGTTTGCTTATAAAAAACCCAGGGGGCCCTGGATAAAAATATTTATGGCACTTCAAGATTTGCCCTTTTTTTGTATCTATTTATCCAAAGAAAGCGCTTGACCATTATGGTCATTTCGATTATAGTGAATATTGACCGGTTCGGTCAATTGTATTTTTATCAGAGGCGAAGCCCGTTATTCCTATCTTGTTTGGTTTGGCTAAACTTATTGTAAACGAGAGGTGACTCGTAATGGATAAAGATAGTGATCAGGGTAAAGAGACAATTAACTGGCTGGGCGGCAAATACCACGGTGATACCGCCCTGGGCAGACCCCATGGAAAAGGCAGGCTTTTACTACCAAACGGGACAAAGTATGACGGTGAATGGGTCGAGGGTAAACCAAACGGCCGGGGAATTGTGATTTATCCCAGCGGCTGTGCTTATAAGGGAAACTTTAAAGCAGGCAAGAAAGATGGCTTCGGAAAATACCGAAGCCCTGATGGAAAAATAACAAGCGGCCTGTGGGAAAAAGGTAATTTCATTAAGGCTGTAACAGATAAAGAGGCAAAAGGTGAAAAGCCTCCTATCCAAAAGAGGGAAGAGGTAATAAAAATTGAGGCTCTGACCTTTACTTACAAGAGCGGTAAAGGTGTATTTGATCTTGATTTCTCCGTTGGGAAAGGGGAAGTCTTCGGTTTTCTTGGTCCTAACGGTGCAGGCAAAACTACTACTATCAGAAACCTGCTCGGGTTCACCCGGCCAGAGCAGGGAAGATGCAGAATTAACGGGCTTGATTGCTGGTCTGAATCTGCAAAAATTCAAAGCATGCTCGGTTATCTACCGGGTGAAATGGCTTTCTTCGATGAAATGAGCGGTTCCCAGTTCCTCGATCTCATCGAAGCGATGCGCGGTAGGAAGAAAAATTCGCGTCGCAGAGACCTGATTGAACGTTTTGAGTTGGACCCCTCCGGAAGAATTCGCAGGATGTCCAAAGGGATGAAGCAGAAGCTCGGTATTGTTACTGCTTTTATGCATGATCCGGCAGTCTATGTTCTGGACGAGCCGACCAGTGGCCTGGACCCGCTGATGCAAAACACTTTTGTTGAGCTAATTCTTGAAGAAAAAGAAAGAGGGAAGACAATTCTCATGTCTTCACACAACTTCGAGGAAACATACCGCACCTGCGACAGGGCGGGGATTATCCGGGAAGGACGCCTGGCGACGGTTGAAGATGTGCATTCTCTAAAATCATCCCAAAGAAAAGCTTACCTGGTTACACTGGGTTCAAAAAATGACCTGGAAACGCTGCACTCCGCCGGCCTGGAAATAGGCAAGGTCAGTAAAAACACGGTCGAGGTTTTTGTTGCCGGCAACTATGAACAATTTATTGCCGCCCTGGGCCAGTGTACTGTGCTGGGGCTTGATGTTGCCACACAGTCCTTAGAGCAGATCTTTTTAAAATATTATGGCCGGGAGGTTGTCTGATGTTCAACTTTGCGCTCCTAAAATCAACCGCCAAGTCAAACTGGGTCATTTTTATTATTTTTTTCGCAGTTCTTCTTATGTACATGTCGGTAATGCTCGGCATGTACGATCCAGATAATATCGATGTGATGAGGCAGATGATGGAAACGATGCCAGAGGGTATTATGGATGCCTTTGGTTACGGAGGATCCCCAACTGATCTGATCACCTTCATGGCCATCTACTATTACGGGT
>SLHT01000110.1 GCA_007136055.1 Syntrophomonadaceae bacterium | reverse complement strand
TGAGTTCTAAAGTAATAAAAGCCTTATGAAGTGATCAATGTGATAGTATCAGCTTGGAAAGGTGCTACTTATGGAATAAGGGTCGGTTCCCCAAACGCTCACAAATATTTTAAGCAAGAATAGAATATTATGGAAATTATAATAGACGGGGAAATTCACACATTTAATCTTTCTTCTACATTTTAAGCACAGAGGCGGTTCTTTGGGGCCATAGTACCATTCAATAATTTATATATTTGAGATTAGCTTTGAGTAGCAGAAAGAAACCGTCCTCTCGTGTTCCTAACAGGAGCATATAGGTGCAAGGCATTAAATGACTATAAATATTAAATGGAAGAAGGTGCTGTGGTTTGAACCTATATGAGTTGGCTTTCACCTGCTACATCTATAACTTCTTTACTTCTTTTAATCAAACATATAAAGAGTTGCAGAAAAACACCGGAGGCAATATTGATTTAATACAGGAAGCACACCGCAAAGATTTAATTGTTTGGTTAAACAAATGGGGGTGCAGACAGTTTGCCCTTGCTTATCATAAAGAAGCAAGTGAAGAATTGTTGGCATGGTACAAACAGGGCCATGTAGATAAGCTATCAGGAAGTAAGAAACTCTGGGAGTTAAATGAACAGGAGCTGGAGCAGGTTGGAGAAATGTTTGACTCATTAGTTTGTAGGGTGGCTTCGATATCAATGAGGGGCGAAAAAGTTATTTCAAAATCTTTTGGTTCTACCGGAGCTTCAAAGATCCTTTTTGCCTTAAAGCCTAATATAGCAGTACCTTGGGACAGTTATATTCGTGATGGGCTTGGCTACAGCGGAGCCGGCAGTTCATATGTTGAGTACTTAAAACGGCTAACTGATGAAATTCAAGAGCTAAATAAGTCATGTTTAAACAATGGTCATAATATAAAAGAAGTGCCAGAAGTTATTGGACGATCAGGTTCAACAGTCCCGCAATTAGCTGGTGAATACTACTGGGTGATCGAAACAAAAAAATGTTACCCTCCTGAAGCAAAAATAATACAGGATTGGGCTGAGTGGATTAAGTGAACCTAATTTATACTGATGCCTTTACCTGTAATCTAAAGGTGGTAATTATATGAGATCAGTTTTGAGCCATATTGTTCAAAAACAGTTTTCCGGTGAATATGAAAATATTGCTACTGAAGCTCTCGCCTATCTTGTGCAGACCAATGAGAGGGCCCGTGAAGGTCTGTTAAAAATGTTACGTGGTATTAAACCTGACTTGCCCAGCATCATCTTTCAAACCCAACATTCAGAGGATGACAAGCGTCCAGATATGTGGGGCCTGGACGGTGGGCACCTTTGCATATTAATTGAAAACAAGTTTTGGGCAGGCTTTACCGAAAACCAACCGGTTGAGTATATTAAAATGCTTGCTAGCCACAACAAAGAAGGTATCCTGCTTGTGGTTGTTCCTGCAGCAAGAGAAGATTCGGCCTGGCGTGAGATGCTAAAACGCTTAAAAGAGTCCGCTATTGACTATGAAACAGAAAATCCTACGGCCGACATACCGATGTTAGTAAAAACTGAACTGGGGCCATTACTGGCTTTGACGTCCTGGACAAAGTTGCTGCGAAGTATTGATGATGAGCTTGCTGATGAACCTCAGGCAAGAAATGATCTATTTCAATTGCGAGCTTTAAGTGAAACAGCAGAAAATGATGCTTTTATTCCAATATCAGCGGCAGAATTAACGAATCAGCGTTTTCCGGCGCTAATATTGCAGCTGGGTGATGTGGTTACAAAAGTTCACGAAGTTGGCTTAACCGAAGAGTTATTTAGCAGTGAAGGTGTGGCTGCTGCAAGTACTTCTGAAAGGATAGGCAGATATGTCAAGTTTCCACGAGCTGCAAATGTATGTGCTTGGCTCGGCATTTCATTGATCTTGTGGCAGAAGCATGGGGGGTCGCCACTTTGGCTTATGTTTATTAATAATTCGACACATTGTCGTGGGGAAGAAGTTAGGTTAGTGCTGGAATCATGGGCCGAGAATGAAGGTATCTTTACATCCAGTGAATACAATAACTTCAATTTAGCAATTAATGTTCCGGCCGGGGAAGACTTTGACTATGTGGTGCGAAACATATTAAAGCAGCTTAGAAAAATCGCAGACAAATTAAAAGAGTTGCCACCAAAGATGGAGCTAGGCAAATAATAGACTTAGGTCTCACAGGGACGCTTTGTTTGGCTTTTCCAGCGGCCGATTTTACTTATTTCTTGATTCAAGTGCTTTTGCTGCTATTAGCAGCGCTGACAAAACGTCCCTGTGACTCTATTTGTTATTTCCAGTCGTAATCGAAAAAGGACAACCTGCTCAGGCGCTCTTCTCTGCCCTCATTTTTTTCGCTCATCAGCTCGTAAAGCAACCTGTTTATGTTTACAAGCCCGTCCAGGATTTCGGAGCGCGTTTTATCCTTTACCATTATTGTATCTGCTGCCGGATCATGTCCATACGGGGAGCAGAAGTAATCGCGTGCCAGTGAGCCGTTTTTCAGATTCCTTTCCGTTACCTTCCT
>SLHT01000225.1 GCA_007136055.1 Syntrophomonadaceae bacterium | reverse complement strand
TTGATATTGGCAAAATCAGTGTAAGTACCGCTTTCTTTAAGGGTAATACCGACCTTGGGCGGAGCAGGCTGGTTGTTAAATTTAATCCAAAAACACTCTAACAGTTCTTTAGCCTTTTCCCTGGTCAGGCTTCCGGCCGCAATTTCTATACTATAAAAAGGTTCCAGGTGCTGATCAAGCCTGCCAGGACAAAAAGCATCCCAGGTATTAAGCTCCGTAATTACTCCCAAATGAACAAACCAGTAATACTGCAGGGCTTCCCATAAAGTTCTTGGCGCATTGGCAGGAACCCGCTCGCAGATGGCGGCAATTTGCTGCAGCTCTGTTCTTCGTTGAAGAGAGTTTTCTTCTGCTGCTAATTCTCTGGCCTTCCGGGCATGCCTGCGGGCAAATGTAATTATGGCATCGGCACACATAGCCATCGCTTTTAGTTCTTCGCTTTTCTCTTCAGCTTCAGGGTCTTTTTTATAATCCAGATCATTTAATGCTGCGCCAATCTCTTCTTTTAAATCCAACATTCCCAACCGGTAAATTTTATCTCCCGCGACGGTATGACCCGGAGCGCGCTGTTCCATAAATTCAGTAAAGAGACCTGCTTCGTAGCAGTCATGCCACTGATCGGTCATCTGTTCAAATATATTGTCTCTCATCGACCGGCCCTGCCAGTATGGAATGATCTCTTTTTCCTGGGCTGTTTTTACTTCATCATTGACTGCAAATGATATTTTCTTCCGTTGGCTGATCACATCGAGGTCATCCAGGGTGTGGCAGCACAGTTCGGGATAGGTTGGGGCGGCCTGCGGCACCGGCCCTCTTTCCCCGACGAGCAGTTCGCCTTCATTGATACAGATCGCTTTGTTTTCCATGATCTGCTTAAAAGTCAGCGCTCTGAGCATCGACCGGGAAACATCGCTTTCATATTTCCGGTAAATTTCGGTAACCAGCCTGGCCCGTTGAATAGATATTGAAGGTGCGCTGTTTTCACTTTGTTCCCGCAGTTTTTTGATCCGCTCATTCATTCCTCTTAATGCTGTACTCATATTTCAAACCTCACTTTTTGCGGCTATCCCGTATCGTTTTAAGATTGATTTAGCCTGAAAGCATTGATCGGTTGAAGGCTCCTTAATATGGGGCAGTTTATAATCCAGGCCCAGGTTCGCATACTTGGCAGTGCCCAGTTTATGATAAGGAATCAGATCAAGCTCGTCAATACCTGCTTTTATCAGAACAGCAGCTGTTTGCTGCAAGTTAACATAATCATCATTAATTGAAGGAATTAGCGGCATTCTAACTTGAATATTAGAGCCTTTTTCCGCCAGGGCTTTAAGATTATCCAGGATCAGGGTGTTTGTGGTTCCCGTATAATGTTTGCTCTTCTCCTCATCAACCAGCTTTAAATCATATAAAAAAAGGTCGGTCCATGCTGCGGTCTCTTCCAAAACCGTCCATGGGCTATAACCTGAAGTTTCAACTGTCGTATGAATATCAAGGTTTTTCAAAGCTTTTAACAAAGCTACCAGAAATTCAGGCTGGAACAAAGGTTCGCCACCTGAAAATGTTGCTCCTCCACCCGATTCTTCAAAGATCACCCTGTCTTTAAGAATATCTTCGACAAGTTCAGGAACACTTACCTCCCGTCCTGCTGCTTCGAGGGTTTCCACCGGGCAAGCTTCTACGCATTCGAGGCACAGGGTACACCTGTCGCGGTTGATAAGTGGGCCAAACTCACCAAACGAAACGGCATGCTCAGGACATACCTTCTCACATGAACGGCAATCCAGGCATTTGTTAGAATTACAAAACAGGGTCTTGTTAAGGCTGATTCCTTCCGGATTTTGGCACCACATACAGCGCAGGGGACAACCTTTAAAGAAGACTGTTGTTCGTATTCCGGGACCGTCATGCAGGGAAAAACGCTGTATATTAAAGATAAAACCTTTTTCATTCAATTCTTATCTGCACCTCAACCTTAATTATAGCATAGCCTTATAGATATGTTATAATTAATTGTAATTAAGCTTTTTATGGAGGTAACCAGCAATGCCGGGACCTGTTAAAATTAAGTCGGCAGGATCGAAACCTGCTTATCTGCAAAGAATTAACCGCCTAAAAACAAGAGTTTTGCAAACCAGACCCGAAATGGACCTGGAAAACGCCAGGATCCTGACCAGGGGTTTTCAGGAAGCTGAAGGCGAACCGCTCGTCCTGCGCAAAGCAAAAGCTTTTTACAGGCAATGCGCAGAGAAAACTGTTTCAATCTCGGAAGATGAGCTGATCGTGGGATGCTCGGGCAGTAAAATCAGGGCCGGCATATTATGTGCCGATTCATGCTGGTCGGTTCTCGATCATGAACTTGACACAATCAGTAACCGCCCTTATGATCCCTTCTACCTGCTGCCCGCCGATCGGGAAGCCTTTATCAATGAAATTAAGCCTTACTGGAAAAACCGATCCACTTACGAGGAATGGCAGGCCCAAATACCTGAACAGACACGTGTTTTACGCGACAGCGGTGTAATCTACATTGATCGCAAGGCCGTCCGCGGTTTTGGAGAAACTACAGCGGGATATGAGGAATTGATAAACGAGGGCATCTGCGGGATTACCGCTAACATAATAAAACGAAGATCTGATCTTGACATGACCAGACCAGGTGATTATGAAAAAGACTGCTACCTGCAGGCTCTTTTATTTGCTGCTGAAGGGATTATTAAACTTGCTGAACGTTATGCAGATAAAGCAGGACGCCTCGCAGGTGCAGAACCCGATTCGCAGCGCAGGAAAGAGCTTTTTGAAATAGCGGAAATCTGTAAAAGGGTTCCTGCCCAACCGGCCCGTTCTTTCCGGGAAGCCCTGCAGTCGCTTTATTTTTACCAGATTGCTATCTTTATGGAACAAAATGCAGCCAGCTATAATCCCGGCCGTATGGATCAATATCTGTGGCCCTACTACAAGGCTGATCTGGAAGCAGGACGAATTACGAAAGAGGAAGCCCAGGAACTGCTTGATTGTCTCTGGATCAAATTTAGCGAACCCTGCCTCTTTCAGGATGCCGGAACCGCTGAATTCGCGGCTGGATATCCCATGTTTCAGAATGTCTGCGTGGGCGGTGTTGATGATACTGGAAAAGATGCTGTAAACGATCTTTCCTATATGATTTTGCAGGCCACAATGGACGTTCAACTTTACCAGCCCTCTCTTTCTGTCCGTTACAGTTTGGCTAAAAATTCTAATGCCTTTTTAAGAAAGATCGTTGAGCTGATCAGGACCGGGACAGGATTTCCTGCTTTTCACAACGACGATTTGGGTATAATGATGCTGATGAATAAAGGTATTCCGCTCAAGGAAGCCTACAATTGGAACCCCTGCGGTTGCGTTGAGACTAACCTTGAAGGACGCCTGCGCCAGTACACTGCCCTGGCTGACATTAACCTGGGCAGCATGGTTGAATTTGCCCTTTCCGGGGGAAAAAGCAGGAAGTACGATCGCCGCGTATCTGTTGAAACAGGCGACCCCCTGGCTTTCAATAATTACGATCACTTTCTGGAAGCCGTCAAAGCACATATTGTTCACGCTACAAGGTCGGTTGTCATAGGCAGCCACGTAATCGACGAAATAAGCTTGAACCGGCCCTGTCCCGCCCTTTCCCTGACCTTTAAAGAATGTATTGAAAATGCCCTTGATTACGCGTGGGGCGGCGCTAAATATAATGCCGGAAACGGTATTATATTGATCGGTGTTGCCGACTTGATTAACAGTATTGCCGCCGTGCGTCATCTTGTTTATGATACTGAACAGCTTACAATAGAAAAGTTAATTACAGCATTAATTAATGACTTTGAAGGTTACGAAGATATTGAAAAACTGTGCCTGGAAGCCCCAAAATACGGAAACGGTGAACCCCTGGCCGATCAAATTACCGGTGAAATATTTACCTTTATGGCCGATGAAATAGAGAAGTACAGCAGCAAATTCGGTCGTATGACACCGGGGATACTGCCTGTGTCAGGCAATACACCTTTCGGTTTGGAAGTAGGCGCCCTGCCTTCGGGACGCAGGGCCTGGCAGCCGCTTGCCGACGGGGTAAGCCCGAGCGGTGGAACGGACTTAAGCGGTCCTTCTGCTGTTCTTAAATCGGTGTCCCATATACCGCACGGTCGCTACGTTCAGGGCACTCTTCTAAACATGAAGGTGGAACCTGCTATGCTGGAAACTGAAAACGGGATTACCCAGTTAATGGCCCTGCTGAAAAGTTTGTGCAGCCTTGGTGTTTATCATGTGCAGTTTAACGTAATTGATCAGGAAACACTGATCAGGGCCCAGGAAAACCCAGAACAGTATAAAGGTCTTCTCGTTCGCGTGGCCGGCTATACCGCCTACTTTTCCGAGCTTGGCAAAGATGTCCAGGATGAAATCATCGGGCGTACCGTTCAGCACGGGATATCGGTGGGGTAAAGTTATGTCTGCGGACAAAACAGCGGCTGGTTCCGTGCTTCGCATCGAAAGGTCTTCTATTCATGATGGTCTGGGTTTAAGGACAGTGATTTTTTTAAAAGGTTGTCCGCTGAACTGCTCCTGGTGCTCAACACCCGAATCAAAAGAATTTGCTTTTGAAAAAGGTTATGCTGCAGAGCTCTGCAGCGCCTGCGGCAGATGTATAGAATCCTGTCCTGAAAAAGCAATCAGCTATACAGATGACCATCTGCAGGTGCAAACTGAAGCAAATAAGTGTACCAGGTGTTCGCGCTGTGTAGGTATTTGTCCCTCTAATGCGCTAAAAATGTACGGAACAACCCTTTCTGTTTCAGAAGTTATGCGAGAAGTCAGCAAAGATGAAATCTTTTATTTCTATTCAGGAGGAGGGGTTACTTTAAGCGGAGGCGAACCTTTAAGCCAGGCGGGCTTTTCAGCGGCGGTGCTCAAAAAATGTAAGGTTCTGGGCATCAATACAGCCATGGAGAGCAGTTTATATAGCAATTACGAGAGCATCATGATGATCTTACCCTGGCTTGATGATCTCTATGTCGATATTAAACACATGGACAGCAGTGTACACAGAAAATGGGTCGGCAAAGATAACCGGCTTGTTTTGGAAAACATCACAAAAATGGACCAAAGCACCTATCCCCTGACAATAGTAGTCCGTATTCCTCTTATTCCCGGCTTTAACGATAGTGATCAAAACCTACTTGCAACCCTGCGCTTCTGCAAAGGGCTAAGCAGGCTTAATAAAATTGAACTTTTACCTTATCACCGCCTGGGTAGCGAAACATATCGTCACCTGGGCTTAAATAATCCCTGCATCGATTTAATTCCCCCAACTGCTGATCAGCTATCAGAACGGGTAGCTTTTATGAAGCAGCAGAACAGCAAGATAAATATTTGTGCCGGAAGCGGTTTTACCTCAGAATGAAACCTTTTCCCAGCGGGTCATCGGGATCGATCAGCAGGGTATTGATCCCGCAAATATGAGCAGAACCGGTTACTTTCGGAACTACTGCTTCGTAAGAACCGAATGCGATTAATTCGGTAGCTTCTGCCTTAAAACATGAGCCCAATATAGATTCAACAGTAATGCTCTGGTCCAGCGCTAGCTCGCCCCGGGCATAGTGCAGGGCAAGCCTGGCGCTAACCCCTGTCCCGGTCGGGCAGCGGTCGACCTCTCCGTTAGCAAAAACACATACATTACGACTGTGATTCTCTCGCCTGTGAGCCTCCCCGACAAAGATTACACCGTATAGAAAACCGAGGTCTTCCTCGAAGGGGTGTTTTACAGTTCTGCTATTGATAACGGCTTGCTTGATAGATGTGCCAAGTTCAATTAAGCGTCGAAAATCGTTGGCGGTTAACTCCACGCCGACTGATTCAGCCCTGACAAAGGCATAAAACGCTCCTCCAAAAGCAAGGTCGTAGTTAACTACACCCAGCCCAGGGACCTCTACAGATTGGTCTAAGGCATAAACAAATGACGGGACGTTAATAAAGGAAACCTCCGTCACCTGGTCCCCTTCCCACTTCGGAAAAGCGGTAACCCGTCCGGCAGGCGTATCAATTCTCAATTCAGTCTTATCCCTGGCGCCGCTGACTATGCCGGTCTCCAGTCCAACCTTGGTTAGGGCAATAATCCCGTGACCGCACATGCTGCTATAACCTTCATTGTGGGTAAAGATAACCCCGCAGTCACCGTCCTCGGTAACAGGCGCGGTAATTATACAGCCGTACATGTCGGCGTGACCGCGCGGCTCCCACAGGGTTGCCGTTCGCAGCTGATCCAGGTTATCAAGGGCAAATCGCCTCTTGGACAGGATTGTATCGCCTTTCAGGTTGGGATAACCACCTGTAAAAATGCGCAGTGGCTCACCACCGGTGTGCGCATCGATGGCGGTAACCTGTTTCCAGTTAGCTGGTGGATTCCATTTCATCAGTTATCTACCCCCCAGGAGGCCAAATACTTTTCGGATCAGGAATATTAAAACAGCTAGTGCAGCAGAGGCGCCAAAAGCAACCAGGATGCCGAACATGCTTTCCATGTATGTTGGATCAATAAATAAAATCAGGCCTAAGACCAGCATCAGGCTGCCGGCTACCAGTTTTAAAAACCGCCCTCTTTCCTCGGTCATCTTGATGGAGCGCATTTTAACCACAGCTGTTATAAAGATTACAAATTCAACAGATAAATAGGTCAGAATATAGACCAGAAACAAGATTATAAAATAAGAAAGAGACAAATCAAGCTCGGCTACAATGGAACTCCAGATGAAGGGAAAACCGGCTGTACAGGGCAGCTCAATTACAGCTATCCCCAAAGCCATTACCATCGTAGCGGTAATCATGGGCAGCATTGACTCTGTATAAAATACTTTGCGGACTTGCTGATAATACCTGCTTTTATGGGCTTCCGGAATAGAAAAAGTGAGCCCCTGTCTGAACAAAATAAAATCTTTGATCGCCACCAGCCCCAGGATAATAACAATTGCTGCAACAACATTGCGAATCCAGAAAAGTCGGGCTACAAAGATCATTATATTCAAAACACCCAGGATAAACAAGCCATATACGACAGAAGTAACCAGTAAAAAGGTGAAGCCGACAATAAATATCCGTTTCCTTGAAGCGGAATGGACAATAATTGCCAGCAGGAAGGTAAGCACAAAAAGGGAACAGGGGTTAAAGCCATCAAGGAATGCGATGATGAAGGTGCTTAATATAATCGGAGAGGCGGAAAGATCAATCTCTCCAACAAGGGGCAGATTTACAATATTTCCCTGCTCAGCGGCTTCCCTGTCTTCCAGGGAAGCTTCTATCGCCTCAATTATTTCTTTCTGGACTGCTTCCGAAAAACCGAGCCAAAACTGGTCTTTGTAAACAATGGTAGGAAATCCCCGCACTTCTATACCAAGCTCATCGCTGATTTGATCGTATTTGCTGCGGCCTTCCTCGCCCAGAAAGACCTCGTAAATTTCCACCTGAACAGGATAGTCATCGAAAAGACCCACATGATCATCAGGATCGCTGCAGGTAGGGCAATAACCCCAGAAATAATAAAGGACATCATCGCTTTTCAAGCGGTTTTCTTTCTCAGCAGCTGAGACGGCTATTGAGGAAATAACTGAAAAAACAAGTAATAAAACGGCAAAACACAGTCCGGTTAATTTCAGATAACGCATCAAGACCTACTCTCCGAGGTAAGCTTTGACAATGCTTTCATCTTTACTCAGCTCATCGGCACTGCCTTCCATAACAATCTTTCCTGTTTCCAAAACGTAACCACGTGTTGCCAGTTTAAGGGCTGCCTTGGCATTCTGTTCAACCAGCAAGATTGATGTGCCCTGTTCCTTGTTAATCTGCCTGATGATGTTCATGATATTATTTACGATCAGCGGCGCCAGGCCCATTGAAGGTTCGTCGAGCAGAAGAACCTTGGGTTCGGTCATCAGGGCCCGGCCCAGGGCGAGCATCTGCTGTTCGCCTCCGGACAAAAAACCGCCCATTTGCTGTTGCCTTTCACCTAAAACAGGAAACAGCTTGTAAACCCGCTCCAATCTCTTTTTTCGGATATCGTTATCGTGGAGGGTAAAAGAACCCAGTTCCAGGTTTTCTTTAACAGTGAGTTCTTTAAAGATCATCCTTCCTTCGGGAACGTGGATAACACCCATTTCAACAACTTTATGGGGATGTTGATCGGTAATATCCTGGCCCTTAAATATTACGCTTCCAGAAGATGCAGTAAGCAGGCTGGATATTGTTTTAAGGGTTGTGCTTTTACCGGCGCCGTTTGCTCCCAAAAGGGCAACGATTTCACCCTCCTGGACATCCATATTGATCCCTCTTAAAGCATAAATTTGACCATAGCGAGTCTCTAAGTTTTTGAGAGAAAGGATTGTTTCGCTCATGCGGTTTCCTCCTCTTCTTTTCCGAGGTAGGCTTCAACCACTTTCGGATTGTCACGTACTTCCTGTGCTGTGCCTTCTGCAATTTTTACCCCGTAATCAATAACAAAAATCTTTTCAGAAACCTTCATAACCAGCCCCATGTCATGCTCAATCAGGAAAATGGTTATATTTCTTTCGTTACGAATCCGGTGCATTAATTTGATTAGCTGAGTCTTTTCATCGCTGTTCAACCCTGCTGCCGGTTCATCTAATAACAGCAACCGGGGCTGTGTTGCCAGGGCCCGTGCCCACTCTACTCTTCGCTGGTCTCCATATGGCAAATTTGCGGCGATATAATCTTTTTTATCATAAATACCTACAAATTCGAGACACTCTTTAGCTACATCATGGATCATTTTTTCTTCAGCCCGCTGGCCTTTAGTTTTTAGAACAGTCGTTAAGAATGCTGCGTTGGTTCTGCAGTGCATTCCGGACATAACATTATCTAAAACCGTCATCTGCTTAAAAAGCCGTAGGTTCTGGAAAGTCCTGGCCATGCCCAGATAGGTAATATAGTGCGGCTTCTTATTAACCAGGCTCTGTCCCTGGAATAACATCTCACCGTCACTTGGCTTGTAAAAACCGGTCAGGCAATTAAAAACGCAGGTCTTACCGGCTCCGTTTGGCCCGATTAAACTCCTGATAGAACCTTCTTCAATTTCCAGGGATAGTTCATTAACGGCGCAAAGTCCGCCAAATCTTAAGGTTAAATCTTTAATCTCCAGTAGTGCCACTTCAACACCCCATTATTTTTCGGATGATATCGCCGGCCTATCCGGCCAAATACCCTGTGGTCGGTATAACATAATAATCAATAATAGAGCTCCGAATATCAGCAGCCTGTATGGTCCGATACCTCTTGCTACTTCCGGAATCAGGACGACAAGCACACATCCTAACACAACTCCCGGGATTTTGCCCATTCCGCCCAGCACTACTGCCATCAAAAACATTACTGAGTGAATAAACATAAAAGAGTCGGGAGAAATAGCGGTCATTTTTGCTGCAAAGAACGATCCGGCCACCGCTCCGAAAGCTGAGCCGATAATAAAGGCATAAAGCCTTGATGTAACGACATTAATGCCCATGGCTGCCGCGGCGTCTTCGTCTTCCCTGATATACTCCCAGGCTCGGCCCATCCTGGAGTTGTGAAGCCGGTAAGATACAAAAATCGCCAGAATAGCGAGAATAAAGAACATGTAATAGAAATGAGTAATCTGGTTCAGGGTAATTCCGAAAAACACGGGACGCTGAATCCCGATCATGCCGATGGCTCCTCCGGTTATATCCAGGTTCCTGATTGTCAGCCTGGTAATCTCACCGAAGCCAAGGGTAACAATGGCCAGGTAATCACCGCGCAGCCTTAATGTCGGCGCTCCGATTGCCAGGCCGGCAATAATAGCGGCTATGATACTGAAAGGTATGGTTAACCAAAAGTCTATACCGTATACGGTGCTCAAAATCCCCGTTGTGTAAGCCCCGACAGCGAAAAATGCGGCATAGCCGAGGTGCAGCAATCCGGCATAGCCGACAATAATATTCAGGCCGAGACAGACAACAACATAGAAGAATAGGTTGGTCATGATTTCCTGGGTGAACCTGCTGGAAGTATTCGGAAAGATAACCAAAAAAATAACTGTCAATGCGATAATTCCGTAAAGGTAGATTTTATTATCAAAAAAACGGAAAAGCTTTTCAATAATACCTTCAAAAGGATTGTCTAGTTTAGCTTTCTTTTTTATCTCTGCCATAAAAGCTACATCCTCTCACTTTCGCTGCGCC
>SLHT01000245.1 GCA_007136055.1 Syntrophomonadaceae bacterium | reverse complement strand
TTACATTTATTCTTAATTAAATCTATGGTTTCCTTATAAACTTCAGCTGACTGGGTAGAAGTTTCATCTTCGTTGCGCACGTGGAGGTGAACGATAGAAGCTCCGACCTGGCAGCAATCGTAAGCTGCTGCGGCTATTTCAGCCGGGGCAATCGGCAAATTTGGGTTATTCTCCCGGGTCACTTCAGCGCCGGTCAGAGCTGCAGTTATAATCAGCTTATCCATTACCCTTACCTCCCAAATCTTTGGTCTTACAGTTCTGCTGTTCCCTCTGCAGATGCTGGGGAACAACGCAGGTTCCAGCCGCCCGAGCTACCAGAAGGGGCTCCGTTAAGACATCGCAAGCGGAAGGGCATTCCTTGTCTTCTGCATTGGCGATAACCTTGTAAGCTTCAAACTGCATGTGCCGAGATGTGTTGCCGACCCGATCAATCCAACCCCATACTTCAAGAAAATCACCTGCGCATAACTGCGCCTTAAATTCAACCATATCATAGGCTGCAAAAAGCCCCTCGTCACCATCATGCCTGATCAGCAATTCGGTAGCCACATCACCGAAAAGCTTAATCACCAGGGCCCCGTCTACCAAACCGCCTCCGTAGTGAACATCATGTTCACTGAGGCGGATCCGCAGCATAACTTTTTCATTAATCACCTTGCCAGCTCCTTTTTTATTCAACAGATTAAACCGGATAATCGTTTTCTACCACCTGCAGGGCCTCTGCAATTACCTGCAGGGCATTTTCAAGATCTTCGGCCGTATGCCGGTAAGAAATATACCAGTGGTGATAAGGCTGGACAAATAAACCGCGTCTGATTGTATTGGTGTAAAAGCAAATCCGCCTGTTTTTATAATGTTCATCTGCTTTATCAAAAGTAATAAAAGGCATCGGGGGAATACCGGATACTGTCGCCGGCACTTTAGATTGCCCAACGATTTTTTTTAGCTGTTCAAGAAACTTTTCACCGCGTTCCCAGACAGCATCAATTACATTTTCCCGTTCCAGGATATCAAGGCACTTCATAGCCGCCACCATTTCCAGGCTGTTGGGAAAAAAGGTTGAACTGATGAACACATCATCTTCGGCCACTTTCATAATCTCAGCTTTACCGACACAGGCGCTGATCGGGTAACCGTTAGCCATGGCCTTGCCGATTGTAGTAAGGTCTGGCGTAACCCCATAGCGCTCCTGCGCACCCCCCATGGCAACCCTGAATCCTGAGCGGATTTCATCAAAAATCAGGACAACCTCATATTGATCCGCCAGGGAGCGTACTCCTTCAAGGTATCCTTGAGGAGGAGCTGAAACCGGCTGGCCCAAAGGGTGCCCAACCGGTGTTATTATTATACAGGCTGCTTCATCTTTGTTTTCCTGAAGCAATTTCTCCAAAGTTTCAAGATCACCGTAAGGAAAATCAAGGGTCAACTCCCGCACTTTTTGCGGCACCCCACCCGGCACTTCCACACACCAGTCCATCCAGCCATGGTAACCACAGCGCAGGATTTTATCTTTACCGCTGTAACCGCGTGCTATACGCACCGCCACCCCTGTAGCGTCGGAACCGGTCTTGACCAATAAGCCCATTTCTGCGGACGGAATAAGGTCAATCAAGCGCTTGATTAATTCATTTTGAACAGGCTGAACCAGTGAAAAGCAAAAACCCTTTTCCATCTGCTCAATAACAGCCCGGTTTATCTCCGGTTCGTGATAACCTAAAATAATCGGGCCATAAGCACAGAGCATATCGATGTAGTCATTGCCATCGACATCTATAATATGGCCAGCGTAACCTCTATTTATATAAACAGGGTATTCTCCTTCAACAAAGTTATAGGGCCGCCTGATGCCCATGACCCCACCGGGAGAAATCTGCTTTGCTTCTTCGAAAAGGGCTAACGATTTTTCCAGATTCAACTTAGGTGTAGACTTCATTTATAACCACCCTCTCAAGTAAATCAAGTATAAAGTTCTTCAAATATTTTACGCAGCACAGGGCTTTCACGCATTATATTTAGTGAAATTGCGGCATGATCGCGCGTATAACCGTTGCCAATGATCATATTAACATCTTTCCCGACCCCTTCAGCCCCGAGAGCAGCAGAGGTGAAGCTGGTCGCCATGCTGAAGTAGTAAACGAGCCCCCCGTCACGGGTTGCAAGTATTGAAGACAGCTCTGTATTGGGGATATTGACACAGTTAATAGTAACATCGGCCAGGGCCCCACCGGTTGTCTCTTCTACTTTCTTCATTATGCCCAAGGCATCTGCGGCATCAGCCATCAGGACAGCATCGCATAATCCGGTCGACTCAGCCCGGTTTTTACTGGCCTCGCGCGGGGCAATACCGATAACCTGACCGGTTACCCCTGCTCTTTTCCTTGCTTCGTGCAGGCAAAGCAGGCCTGATTTACCCCCTGCGCCGATAATAACAACCCTGTCACCGGGTTTGACCAGCTTGGCAGTCTGGGCTGCAGCGCCTGCCACATCAAGCACGGCCAGGGACAGGGTCTGCGGAAGATCCTCAGGTAAAACAGCATAGATGCCGCTTTCAAAAAGAATCGCCCTGCCTTCTATCTCAACCTGGTCAATATCTTTATGAATTTTTTTTATTTTATCGATACGCAGCGGCGTCAAAGACAACGAAACAAGGGTAGCCAGCCTCTGGCCCACGGCAAGCTCCCTTTTGCCCTCAAGAGCTGCCCCAATTTTTTCTACTTTGCCAATTAACATCCCGCCAGATCCTGTGTTCGGGTTATGATGTTTGCCTCGCTCTTTTACTATGTCGAGCATAATTTCAGCAATGCGAGACTCATTTCCGCCTGCTTCCTCTTCAATCTGGGTAAAGCTGGCTGAATCAATATTTAAAACTTCGACATCGATTAAGATTTCATTATCGTAAATCTCCATGTCGTTATCGATTTTCCAAGCCGGCTGGGGAAGCAATCCTTTCGGTTTAATGACGCGGTGAGTTCCGTACGAACAACCTTTATTCATTATTATCTAACCTCCAATTTTGTTCAGAATAGAGCAGTCAGAAGCCAGGCATCAAAACAATGCCTGAAAAAACTTTAAACATAAGATGAATTGATACGACTACCTGCTGTATTTTATGTGTCTTTCTTCTGACTCCTCATACTTTTATTCTGAGCCCTTACTACCGCCTCTAAAACCTGTTTCTCTCCACCGCAATATTGGTCAATTGAGCCATTTTATTCTGTGGTGGAACGTATGCCTCGTCCAGCCTGAACATCTGCAGGGCATCTGAAGGACAGACTGAAGCACATACTCCACAGCCGATACACAACTCTCTATTTAAGACAGGTTCTGCTGATTGCGATGCTTCGAGAGCACCAATATGGCAGGCATCTACACAGGAATCACAACCAAGACAGGCATCGGGATCGATTTTTGGCAAAAAATTGCTTGGCTGAACTGCACTTACCCGGTGATCCTTAATTGCCTGCAGAGGACCGCAGCAGCATCCGCAGCAGTGGCAGATATAAGCTGGTTCATCAATAACGTTGTCACAGGTCAGTACCAGGCCCAACCTGTAACTGCGTTCAAGGTTTTTCAGCAATTCATCAACTGCAGCCCGGCGGGCAAAACCGTGCCGCAACAGCCACTCGGCGGGGCGTCCAAGGGAAGTGCAGATATCTTCCATCGGAAATTTACATGGTTTGCCAAGATGATAATTCTTGTGCCGGCAGGCACAAAGGGAAAGCCCACCGCCACC
This sequence comes from Syntrophomonadaceae bacterium, assembly GCA_007136055.1. Classification (GTDB taxonomy): domain Bacteria; phylum Bacillota; class Dethiobacteria; order DTU022; family DTU022; genus T3SED10-7. Next base: position 6,510 of record SLHT01000245.1, on the reverse strand, counting down.
TGATTCTCGGATTACAGATTCTGCTTTCTCATAATCAAGCACCTCGGTCTGCACCAGCTCAGAAATATAGCGGTCGTAAACAAGGGCCCTGAATATTTTTGTATCCGAACCGAATACTTCTTCAACTACATTTTTGTCTTTGAAGTAATGTTCATATAAAGATGAAAGCTCACTAATATTAGCCCCATTGGCACGCATCATGCTGTATTCAAAAAACCCGACAACCACAGGTGAGAGCATATAATAAGTAGTTCCTTTGCGGGCAATATCAACGACCAGTCCTTTTTCGGCCATACCGCTTAACAAAGCGCCCGTTTTCTCTTCATTCATTCCAATCAAATCGGCGATCTCTGCGAGCGGCCTGGGCTTTATCGGAAATTTACTGCCCACTGCTGCTTCATTTTCTGTATATAGTAGTTTCAATATCCCCATTAAAGTATCGTTAATCACAACCCCCACCGGAAACCTGCTTAACCTTTCTGCCAAAGCCTGGTAAGCCTCTTCCTTTCCTCCTCTCAAGTGCCCCAAAGTTGAACCTCCTTGTCTTATTTTATTAACCTGTAATATGTTAATGATATTCGCCGCCAGACTGATAAATTCCTTGCTTTTTTTACCGCTTTTATGGATCAGGTAGGATAATAAATTCTGACGTCGAATATACTCAAGGTATAACAAACTTGTGTTTAAGGCGGGTGCAATAGATGTCGAACTTAACAGAACAGCTCCAGCAGTGGCAGGATGATCCAGCATTTATGGACGGCGTCACCAGGTGGGAAGTCGTCCCTGAAATAAAAGGCAAGCATCTTGACTTTCCGGCCTTTCTTGATCCTAAACTCTGTACTGCCCTGCGGAACCGCGGCATAGAACAGCTTTACAGTCACCAGGCAGCAGCAATTAAATCTGTAGAACAGGACAACCACACAGTAGTAGTCACCCCCACTGCTTCAGGTAAAACCCTCTGCTACAATCTTCCCGTTGTCAGCGCAATGATTAAAAATCCGTCAAGCCGAGCTCTCTATCTTTTCCCAACAAAAGCTCTTTCCCAGGATCAGGTCACCGAACTGCGCGAACTGACTTCGGGCCTGGACACGACTCTTAACTGCCACACCTATGACGGCGATACAGAACCCGGCCTGCGTCAGGGCATCCGCCGCAGCGGCCATATTGTGGTTACAAACCCTGATATGCTTCATTCAGCTATTTTGCCCCACCACACCAAATGGGTACAGCTCTTCCAAAACCTTAAATACATAGTTATTGACGAAATGCACCAGTACCGCGGTGTCTTCGGCAGCCACGTGGCCAATGTTATTCGCCGCCTAAAGCGGATCTGCGCTTTCTACGGCTCTGACCCACGCTTTATCCTCTGCTCGGCAACAATTGCCAACCCGGGGGAACTTGCTGAAATGTTGATTGAAGAACCGCTTAAGGTAATTACTGAAAATGGCGCTCCACAGGCTGAGAAACATTTTGTCCTTTACAACCCGCCAATTATCAATTCTGAATTAGGCTTTCGGCGCAGCGCCATGCTCGAAGCAAAAAAGATCGCTTCTGATTTAATCGAGAAAAAGATCCAAACTATTATTTTTACCCGCAGCAGGCTGGGCGTTGAAGTGCTTCTAACCTACCTGCGCCAGAACATAAAAACAAGGACCGGAGAAGACAGCGGGATTAGAGGCTACCGCGGCGGGTACCTGCCCCGCGAACGGCGGGCAATCGAAGAAGGCCTGCGTAAAGGAACCATTAAAGGCGTAGTCAGCACCAACGCTCTTGAGCTGGGCATCGATATCGGCGCTTTAGATGCCTGTATTATGACCGGTTACCCCGGCAGCATTGCCAGCACCTGGCAACAGGCCGGCCGTTCTGGACGCCGCAGCGGTGTTTCACTGGCGATGCTGGTGGCTAACAGCGAACCGCTGAACCAGTATATTGTCTCCAACCCTGATTATTTTTTCGGACGGACTCCCGAGCGGGCCCTGGCCGACCCCGACAACCTGATTATTTTAACCAACCACGTCCGCTGTGCGGCTTTTGAACTGCCCTTCGAAAAACAAGAGCGCTTTGGCAGGGCGGAAATCAGTGCAGTACTCGAGTTCCTTGAAGATGAAAATGTCCTTTATAGCAGCAACGGCCGTTACCACTGGATGGAAGATACCTATCCGGCCGAGGAAATCAGCCTGCGTAGTGCGACCAGGGAAAACGTGGTTATCATTGATATTACCAAACCCTCTCCACGGGTAATCGGAGAGGTAGACCGCTTTAGCGCCCCGATGCTGGTCCACGAAGAAGCAATCTACATGCACGCAGGCCTGCAGTACCAGGTTGAAAAATTAGACTTCACAGAAAAGAAAGCTTACGTTCGCCATGTTAACGTCAACTACTTTACTGACGCCAATTTATCTGTCGACCTGAAAATACTTGACACTTTCGAAGAAGAAAATAGAGCAGTTAACCTGGCCTGGGGCGAGGTACGCATTAATGCCCTGGTATCGATGTTCAAAAAAATTCGCTTTAACACTCACGAAAATTTGGGAGCAGGCCCGGTTGACCTTCCGGAAACCGAAATGCATACGAGCGCTTTTTGGCTTGCATTTCCCCCCGGATCCTTTGGTTCTATGCCCCTTTCGGCTGTTCAGTCGGGCTTAATCAGCCTTGCTAACGTAATACCCCAGGTGGCCTCCCTCTTTTTGATGGGTGATCCGCGCGACCTGCGGGCGGTAAGCCAGGTCAAGGCCCCTTTTACCGGGCTACCGACCCTTTACCTTTACGATAACTTTCCGGGAGGTGTCGGTTACAGCCAGGAAATATACCGCATTTACAACGATATTATGAAAGCAGTGCGCAAAGTAATTACAGACTGCCGCTGTGCCGAAGGCTGCCCTTCCTGCGTCGGGCCCGCCCGGCAGGAAGGGGAAGAAGGAAAACAGCCTGCCCTGCAACTCCTCGAGGTGATCCTGAAGTGAAACGAAACCTGCGATCCCGTTTAAGAGAACTGCGCCGAACGGGCGAGGTTATCTCAGGCAGTCAACTGGCCAACGACCAGAATTATAACCACAACCGCAACCCTTTTTTTGATTTGCCGGGACGGGATAATGTAGAAGAAACAGCCTTTGGCCCCTGTTACATGCGCGAAACCAGCTATCCTCTGGGCTACAGGCATGGGAACATGGTCTTGTCAGGAGTCCTTTCTTGCAGCGGAAAAGACCTGGCCCTTCCCGCCCGTGAATGTGATTTGAATAATTTTGACCCGCGGCAATCATTGTTTCTTGATACCGAAACCACGGGCCTCTCCGGGGGAGCCGGCACCTGGGTCTTCCTGATCGGCATCGGCTGGCTTGAGGACAGCTGCTTTTTACTGCGTCAGTATTTTCTACGACACCCGACCGAGGAAAGAGCAATCTTAAGCCACTTTGCCGCAACAGCAAAAAAATTCCCAACCCTGGTCAGCTTTAACGGAAAACTATTTGACCTGCCTCTGATCCAGACCCGCCAAACCCTGTCCGGTTTCGTGCAGACAACTCCACCTCTGCATCTGGACCTGCTGCAGTATGCGCGCCTGCTCTGGAAAAAGCGGCTGCCATCCCGCTCATTGCGATCCATTGAAGAAGCCCTTTTAGGGCTGCAGCGCTTTGACGATATACCGGGCGCTGAAATACCTGCAGTTTATTTTAATTTCCTGCGCCGCGGTAAAACCGAACAGCTAAAAAAGGTCTTTCACCATAATGCTTTAGATATATTATCAATGGTCACTTTACTTGAAAGAGTATCAAATTTGGCTGCGGGGCGGTTGGTAGAGCACCCTGCCGAAGCGCTGGCCATGGGGCGGCTCTGCCTGCAGTCCGGGCGTACAGAGGAAGGGATCAGCTACCTTTGCGATGCGGCAGGCAGCAGCCTGTCCCCTTTGGCCGAAGAGGCGGCCCTGGAGCTGTCTTTATATTATAAGGGACAACAAAGGTGGGCTGAAGCTGAATTAATCTGGCAGGAAGCGGTAAAAACCAAATCGGCCAACCCCAGAGCTTATGTCGAGTTGGCAAAGTACTACGAACACCGCTGTAGCGATTACCACTCCGCTTTAAAGCTGACCGAACAAGCCCTGGCCCTGACTTCCTGTATCCCGGATACTCCCCTCAGCAGCGAGTTAAACACGGCTGCTCTAGAGCATCGTTTACAGCGCCTGAAGCGGCGCATTTATGCGTTACGTTGAGTTTCCTCTATTATTACCGGTGAGAAACGCGATGGAGTTTTTATCCCTGTATGATCCGGCATCAGATTTAAAAAACAATTTCTCCACCATTGTGAGCAACACCTTACATATGCAGGTGGCTTGTGCTGCAGAAATTTGTTCGCCAAATAGTAGAACTAATTCTTTAAATCATCCTGCCAGTTGATTTCTTTTTTTAACGAAGCATCTAGAACCTGGTTTCTTAGGTACTTAAGCAGACATTGAAATGTTTCTTCGCTTAAGTCGTGCTCCATCAGGCAGGCATCCTTTTCAGCTGCAGCAGGGGATACTTTCAGCACCTGGGTTAGAAAACCGTAAATCACCTTGTGTCTGTGATGAATCTTTTGGGCATAACGTTTTCCTTCTGCTGTCAGCTCAACCGGGCCATAGCGATCCTGTATGATCAAACCCTTTTCCTTTAACAACGTAAGCGCCTGTATCACGCTCGGCTTGGCAATATTTAATTGATCGGCAATATCGGTAACCCTTGCTGTTTCCTTTTCCTCCATCAAGTTAAGGATTACTTCAAGGTAATCCTGCAAAGACGAGGTAACCGGTGTGGATTGACGCAACAAGATCACTTCCTTGCCCATCTTAATGATTGTCCCTGCGTGGCCTGCATTCTATTCCAGGGGAAACAATCCTTCAGCAATATCATTTCGATTCCGCTATCCATAATATAGAACCACAAACCGTACTTGTCAACTTTAATAAACTTGACCCTTTATAAGCTAATGCTTACATCCACATTGGCTACAGTCTTTTTCCCGTAAATCAAAACGGCCAGGGCAGCCGCGGCTGCAAAGTAAAAAGGGAATAAAGGGGGGATATACTGCCAGAACAGGCCACTTAAAGGCGGCACCACCGCTGCGCCAAAAGAATAGAAGGCAAAATAAATCCCGATAGCCCGACCGCGCCAACCGGGTTGAGAGCCTTCCATAACCAGGCCCAGCATGCCCTGAAATGACAGGCCGAAACCTGTCCCAAACAGGATTAGGGCAGCAAACAGGCAGCCAATATTTTGCAAAGAAGCAGCCGAGATTAGTGCTGCTGCAAGAAATAGCTGTCCCCATAAGCATCCCCTGCAATCAGTCCTGAGAAAGCCTCTCAGAAACCCGGGCCAGATCATTTGAATAAATATAGCGGTCAAAGCAAAGGTTGCAAATAACATCCCCGTTTGAACGTGGTTTAAACCCAGTAATCCTGCCCGCACGGGTAAATAAGTAGCCAGTGTGCCGGTTGAACCCATCGTTCCCAGGGCAAAAATAAAAGCGCCGCGCAGTTTCGGATTATCATATAAAAATCTTAATGAAATTGATGGGTAACCACTGTGATCGTATTCTGTCCTTTGCATGGCTAAAAGGGGCAGCAGGAAAATTGCTGTCGCAAACATAAGGGCAGCAAGAGTGTAGTAGACCGCATGATAGCCGTACGCATTGGCTATTAAACCGGCAGCCAGAGGGCCGGTTACCGCTGCCAGGCCGGTCGTGGCACCAAAAAGAGCCAGGCGCGACCTGTGAAATACGCTGCTTTGGCCTCTTCCAATCAGGCTGGCCAGGGCAGCCGGAACCAGAATTCCGCCCATAAAACCATGCACTGCTCTAACCAGGGTTAGGTGGTAAGCGCTACCGGCAAAAGTATAGATCACCAGGACCATTGCAACTCCCACCAAACCTGAAAAGAGTGGAAGTTTCCAGTTTACACGGTCAATTAACATGCCACCTGCAAAATTGCCAACAATATTAAACAGGGAATATGAGCCGATTACAACACCCAGAATGAAAGGGCTGGCTCCGAGCGAGAGGGCATAAGGAGATAAAACCGGCATTTGGGCGTGCGTATCGAAAAATGCACTAAAAACCACAAGGTAAACAGTAATCAGAAAGAACCTGCTTTTTTTACGCTCAGCTTGAATTTTCTTGTTATCTCTAACACCGAACCCGGTTTTTTGCATTTGTTACTCCCTAAATTTATTGCCGGTAAACTTTCAATTAAATATATCACACTTTTTAGTAGCGAAGTTCACCTTTCGCTGCCGGAAAAGCAAAAGCCCCTTAAGTTTTCACTTTTCAAGTAGAAACTTAAAGGGCTTACTTATACTCAACTATCTACCCGTTCGATTAATCATTAAAAAGTTCCAAATAACGGCCATACCCCTGTTCTTCCAGCTCATCCCTGGGAATGAAGCGCAGGGCTGCGGAATTTATACAGTAACGCAACCCTGTGGGGTCCGGGCCATCCGTAAAAAGATGCCCGAGGTGGGAATCTGCTTCCCTGCTGCGCACTTC
>SLHT01000049.1 GCA_007136055.1 Syntrophomonadaceae bacterium | reverse complement strand
TTAGGTTTATTTTACATCTTTTGATCCGGCTGGTCAGCTGGAAAGAAACTTCTTCTAAACCCTTCAAGTTCCATCAGGATAATGAGTATGAATATATTAATGGCTGGCGTAAAAAACCCTGGTAGTGAGCGTTAAGGAAAAGGCAGGATTAAGCTGTCAGGTATGAGATAGGGAAGCGAGTGCAAACGAACCGCTATTGAGGTATCGAAAAATGTGCTGATGGCTTCAAACCCGGGGCGTAACCGTTGACCCCCGGGATAAGTTTGGAAGAAACCTGTTAGCTGACCAGGCGGCGTCCGGTATAGAGGCGGCGCGAACCTATCATCAGGCTTCTGTATGGAACGTAGGAACCGGTCGCTTTGCGAGGCCCGAAGGGAGGAATCTCGCGAGTAAAACAAAGCCGTTTAGTACCTGAAGATGGCCGGACTGTAAGAGCCTGGTGAATCGAGAGTCTCACGTCTGATTTTGTGAGAGCGAAGGGGGGAAACTCCCCTGCGCTCTCGGCACAAATAATCACCCTACAAGATGATGGTCTTGTGGCGGTCAACTTTTAATTGCCGTTTTGCTTGAAAGTGGTCAAGTTTTAGATTACCGAAAACATCCGTCTTTTGTTTTCGTGCAGTTACCTAATCCTCATCACATATAACATCTACGCCATCGCACTCACGGCGGTTTTCCCTTTCCGCTTCCTCTTGCTTTTCTTCCTCGGCACTTTTCCTGCCACCGATCCAGCGGTCCATAACCATGCAGGCAGTCAGGTCGCCGGTCACATTAACAGCTGTTCGGCTCATATCAAGAATCCGGTCAACCCCAATAATCAGCGCGATTCCTGAAGCCGGTATGCCTACACTGTTCAAAACCATGGCCAGGATCACAATACCCACACCGGGAGTCGCCGGCGATCCAATTGATGCCCCCACAGTGGTTACTAAAATGAGCAACAAAGCAGGCAGGCCAAGTTCAATATTATAAACCTGGGCTAAAAAAACAGTAGCTGCCGCCTGATAAAGAGCCGTGCCGTCCATGTTGATACTTGCTCCGAGCGGGATCAAAAACTGAGAAATCGAAGGGCGAACCCCAAGCTTCTCCTCTGCAGTCTGCATCGATAAAGGCATAACCGCAGCCGAGCTGGAGGTGGAAAAAGCCAGCAGCTGAACTTCGCGCACCGCTGATAAAAACCGCCAGGGACTATGGCGCGCTACCAGGGTTACTAGAAGCAGGTAAACAACAATCATCAGGATTAGACCCAGCAATACCGTGCCAACGTATACACCCATCCCCATCAGGGCGTCAAGCCCAACTTTTATTGTTATCTGGGCCAGCAATCCGAATACCGCAAGCGGCGCTAAAAGCATAGCCCAGCGAACCACTGTCATACATACTTCCTGCAGCGAACCCAATAAACCTAATATCGGTTGCGCCTGCTTGGGAGGCATGGCAACAAGCGCCAAACCGATAATTACAGCAAAAAGTACCACTTGCAGCATTTCCCGTTCAACCATTGCCCCAAGCGGATTTTCCGGAACCAGGCCCACCACTATTTCGGGCAGGGTTCCCATTTCCGGGCTGTCGGGCGCATCACCATTTTCAGTAACCAGATCAACAGGATCAACAGTTACTTCAGCATAATCAGCATCAATGTAATGGCCGGGCCCGATAATTGTGCTGACTCCGAGACCGATTGTAATTGCGATAGAAGTAGTCAGTAGAAAATAGATAACCAGCCTCAAGCCTACTTTTTTAAGTTGATCAAGGTCATCGCTGGAAGCAAGTCCGCGTATTACCGAAGCAAAGATCAGCGGCACCACAATCATCTGGATCAAACCAAGGAACAGGTTTCCTGGTATGGCCAACCAGCTGCCGACCATCTCGGCTGTAGCCTGGTCAAGCAATCCTGTTTGCGGGGAGAGCAGCACTCCGGTAGCCAGCCCCAGTGCCATGGCAACCAGAATCTTAAGCCATAGGCGACCCTTGATCAGCACTTGCAAATGCCTGACAAGTCCGGTTAAAGGTTTGGGGTGAATCATTTCCAGGTATTGTTTCAAAACTAATCTCCTCCCTCTTTTATAATCATAACATGTTATTCGGAACTAAGGATCTCTCTGTTATTTTCAGCATAGGCTGTACTGCCGGGCGCCCCGGTGCTACCCGGTCACAGGCCCTTTCTTCACGAAAGTCTCCATGGCATCGATAATAAACGGTTGCTTAGCTTAGGGTGATCAGCTAAGCATACAACCGGAATAAGGCCGGCCTCTACGGCAGGCTTTAAAGCATATCCAGCCTCGAAGCTGGCCGAGGAGCTCGGTGAGAACAGTGTATCGGTCAATGCCGTTTATCCCGGCAGGGTGGCTACGAATATATGGCAGGGCGGTGGAAAGCGCCTCCGGCGTCGTTGAAGTAACAGAAACAGGGGGGCGGGTGGGCCGCCTCAAGTTTCCATCATTTCAGTTATAATCAGGGTCACAGGCAGCTTTAATAGTTGGTGATTTTTTTTGCTTCTCTGCACCACTTATCATAAGTATCCGGGTTCCAGAAAGGCGGATAATTCCGGTAATGGTTGTATATTCTGGACCCACTGCTGATGCCCCTGTTCAACTGCAGCAAAACCGCCGGTTTAAATAAACCTTTGAACAGTGTAGCAATCATTTTATTTATGGTAGGTTTGGTAAAGATACCGTTAACAGCATCTTCTAAAGTGTATTTATCCATGATGTCGCTGCGGAAAAGAAAACTCAGCTTTTCATTTCCAAGGTCCTGCAGCACCGTTCGCAGGGCGGAAAGAGCGGCAAGAGAAGCACCCCGGTTGCTATCAAGATAAAACCTGGTATTAACGCCCCAAAGGGCAGCAATGTCTTTTTTGCCCTCTCTGGCGGCTTCACTGATTATTTCTGCCGCCCAGAGGCCAACAAGGATGGCCGACCCGACTCCGCAGCCCGTGGTGGGGATGGAGGTTGAAGCGGCGTCACCGATAATCAGAAAACCGTTGGTAACGAAATTATTAAGCGGCGGCCCAACGATACAAAGGCTCCGACCACCTCTTATCTTTTCTGCGAGTATTGACTCATGGCGGGAAATAAATTCTTCAATAATATCTTTCGGATCAGGATTGTTGGGGTCATGACGTACTCCGGCACCGACATCTATTAATTCTTCATTGTGTATATGTGACCACTGATATCCGGTATGAAAACCATAGCGGTAATGATCGGGAATGACGTCAATGCGGGCTTTCTCCCGGTCACGACGGCGCACCTCCCGGTTTACAAAACCGAAATCAATATCCCGGAAATGCCGGGCCATTCCGGTATATTCAGGCAGAGAGCAACGAAGCGCCGCATTAAAGCCGGATGATTCCACTACCAGGTCGGCCCGGACATCTTCGACGGCGCCGCTTTCTAAGTTTCTTACTTTTAATCCTTCTATCTCGACACCGTGCGGGCCCTGTTCGCCGGTTTCGGTATAGATAAGTTCCAGTCCTTCATAACCATATTTAATCTTTGCTCCGGCGGCCAGTGCCTCATCTGCCAGATACTGGCCAAGATTGCGGCGGTCCGTGGTAATCATGCGGAACTCAATAAGCTTAACACTGTAGTAATCGGGACTATGTAGCTGCAAAAAGGGAATGGCATGGGGTTCAAATAGCCCCACCGGGTTGTCTTCTGTTTTTACAAGCTTACCTTTCCATTGGTTTCCTGCTAAAGTCGGCATCTCCAGACCGGCTGCTTCAAGGGCTACCCGCTCTACGGCATCAGACCAGTCGTGTCCTAAACCAGCATAGTAACCTTTTTCATAAATAAAGACCTCAAGACCCGCCCTGGACAGTTCACGAGCCAGGACAACGCCGCCTGGACCGGCTCCGCATATAACAACCCGATAATTCACCTGTATATTCCTCCATTTTTTGATTTGATGTTATTCAGGTTAGATCTTCTACGGTAAACTCAGTGTAGATATTTTAGTAAAGAGATTAATCGAAATCGGCACTCTTATTTAGCTGACCGAACAAGGCATCAGCGAAATTTCTAAAGCCCGGATCTGTAAAATAATCAACAGGGCTTTGGTAATTTATTTCTTGTTTAGATGGCCTGCAGATCTCTTAATAGCTTTCTCTTAATCATGCTTTAACTTTAGCACGATTATTTTAAAAATCAAGGTATAACATTTTCGTATTTAGTTAACGCCTGGTAGGTACTGATTCAGTGATTTACTTGGCGGCTTTTACTTTTTAACAGTTTTTTTTATTCTGGATTTAATATCCAAGACTTTGTGCTACAATTGAAGAAACCAGGTTTTCTTGTGGGAAACTTGACCAGGAGACGGATCGTATTTGAATTATATGATGTAGGTATAATATGTATATTTAAAAAAAATCATTAAGAAAAGGGGTGCGTTGAATGAATAAGAAACAAGTTGAAGTAATGCAAAGCAGTCATGGATTCGTGGCTGCACTCGACCAGAGTGGGGGTAGCACACCTAAAGCGCTTAAAGGTTATGGAATATCAGAGGACCAATATAAAAGTGAAGATGAAATGTTCGACCTCGTTCATGCTATGAGAGCCAGAATTATTACCAGCCTGGCCTTTACATCGAAGCATATTCTGGCAGCAATATTATTTGAGAAAACTATGGATCGAACAATAGAAGATCTATATACAGGCGATTATCTATGGGAGAAAAAGGGTATTGTTCCTATTCTCAAGGTAGATAAAGGCCTGGAAGAGAATGCAGAAGGGGTTCAACTGATGAAACCCATTACCGACTTGGATTCCAAGTTGGGTCGCGCTACTGAACGAAAGATGTTCGGAACAAAGATGAGATCTGTCATAAAAAGCGCTAATCCTGAGGGAATTAAAAAAAACATTGAGCAGCAATTTTACTACGGCAAAAAAATCATTGCAGCAGGTCTTGTTCCTATCCTGGAGCCTGAAATCGATATAAAGAGCCCTGATAAAGCTGAATCAGAGAGGTTAATGAAAATAGAAATACTGAAGCACCTTAATAACCTTTCTGAGGACGAAACAATTATGCTGAAACTTTCTATACCAGATGAAGATGGTTTCTATTCTGATTTAATTGAGCATCCACAGGTAATGCGTGTAGTTGCACTTTCCGGTGGTTACAGCAGAGAAGAAGCGGTTATGAGGTTAGAGAGAAATCCTGGACTTATTGCGAGTTTTTCCAGGGCATTGTTAGAAGGCCTTAATGCTCATCAATCAGACGAAGAATTTAATACTATGCTGGGCAATTCTATAGGAGAAATTTACAAGGCATCGATTACTTAAAACGCGCCTGGGTACGTGCTGGGGACGGTTTTCTGTTTTGCTTAAACAACTTCCCCCTGCGGTCGTTGGGGTAAGCTGTAGTGGCTCATATAGAAATCTGCTTTGCTGCTGCTTTTCTTTCCAGCCATTTACCGCCAAAGGTGAAGAAAACCATACCGGCCAGTGCTAGGGGCCAGATTTCGTAGGGCGGAAAGGCAAGCACAAAGGCAATGCCTCCGCCTACAGAAAAAATAAGTCCGAGTATTAGGCGGGTAAGGTTGGAAAGTTTCAGTTCTGGCATTTAGGTTCCTCTTTTCCTTTTAATTTTCTTTTATTAATTCTACATAAAATCGCAATGTTAGCCAAGGCACAGCAGTCATTATTTAGTAACTTTTTGGGATGAGCCGGGTCATGATTTGGGACGGGAAGCAGGGTTTTAGGCGACGGTTCTGGTGACGCTTGACGTAACAGGCCCTGGGTTGGAAGACAGGGCTGAAAGCAGCAGCGGAAACCAGTAGGTAGCCAGGCGTGTCAGCAGGGCTATCCTTGAACCGCTGGCTGGTGAAACACCACCCAGTTAAAAGAGCAGGGCCATACTGCCTTCGAAAGAACCAAGCCCACCGGGTAGCAGCGGAACCATGCTGATCATATAGGCGGTATAGGTAACCATGGCCACAGTTAAAAAGTCTACGTCAATAAACAACATACGGCAGACGATATAAACTTTTAGAGGATAAAGAGACCAGATTAAGGTAGATATAATAATCAGGGCTATGCGTTCCCTGAAGTTAACCAGGTAGCGGGAATTAGCCGAAGCCTTCTTGGTGAAAGCGATTATTGTCCTGAATTTTTGGTAGATCTTACCGGCGCTCTTTTCCAGGATAACGTTCTGATCGGGTTCGGTTTCACGCCCGGGGCTGCAGGTGGCACCTGCTTTTTTAAGCATTAAATGCCACTGAAAAGCAGTCAGGCCAAGGGTATATATCTGTAGCAGGAAAAGCCCGCCCATTGTTTTGGGGTTAGCTTTTATCAGCAAACCAAGTATTTCTTCCCGGCCAAAATAGAAAATCAGGATGGTTATTAAGGTTAAACCGATGATCCAGAATATAGAACGTTTTGAGTGCATTATTTCCCTTCCCTGCCCGTCTTGATTTAACTTATTGTTTTGCTGAGCCCTTCTGAAATTTCAGGGTTTTATTAAGCAGCCTGGTTAAATAAAATTTAATAAGCGCATCAACAAGTAAGTCATTACTAACATTTGTTTCTAAGAAAAGGCCTGCCTGAAAGCAGGCCTTAGGAATAAGCGAGAACCAATTTTGTTATTACTACCTAACATTTATCACAAAACCCTGCACCCTGTCAAGCCCATTTATTGGAGCGCCTGACGTCCCGTTAATGCGTTTCGGGGACGATTCCCTGACGCTCATTTAATGGAACTATGAGTGATCTGTCGGTATCCACTGGTAAACCTCCTGAAAGCGCCTAACATAGAAGTAGCGCACTGCCTGCACAAGAATCAAGCTGGAGGAAGAGGCCTTGACGAACCTGTCCAGGTAGCTGTGTTTATCTAACAGTACCTTCGACCAGGGCTCCACTTCTTCTCTGTTTTCGAGGGGTTTTGCTCTCCCTGTTATAGTTATGCCCCGGATCAGGTTAATACTTTCCGGCTGCAGGGAGCGGTTGTCAATCAGGATAGAGACCTGGCGGTTATTCTTGAGCTGGTTGAATTTCCTGGTCTGTGTAGGAGTAGAAAAGACAAGATGTTTCAGGTCATCGCTGGCGGCAAATGAAATCAGAGAAGTGTACGGCTGACCTTCACCCTGTGTGGCCAGGACGGCAAAGGGCTGTGTAAAACAAATTTCTTTGATTTCAGACTCAATCTGTTCATCGCTGCATTCATTTTTGCACGATACAACATCTACAAACATGGGCTCATCGTAATTGCGCTTCATTATCTTACCCCTTTGCTTCTTTTTTATTCTATCACAGGAGGGGATGTTTTCTTTGCCGACATATTTAAAAATACACCAGCAGACGAAGCTGAGCATTTTGTCAAAGGTCTGACCCTCAACGGCTAGATCACGGTAGTCTGCAAGGTGTCATTCTACCTGATTTTCCAGTCCTTCATGCACGATGTGCTTCCTGGTTTTCTCTTCTTCTTTGTTCAAGGTAATGCCGAGCGCTTTTATTCCATAAATTATTTTTATTCATGCTGTTGATACAACGGCATAGTTTCAGAAAGCGCTTCTTTTATAGAACACCTGTGTCCTAGCTGGTTTAAAATATCGCTCAAGGCCCGTAAAAGTTTTTCTACATTTTCGCGTTGTGACCCGTTTCCCATCAAGCCGATCCGCCAGGCTTTCCCTTTGAACGGGCCGAGGCCACCGCCAATTTCAATCAAGTGTTCGCGACGCAGGCGGGAGCGCACCTCGGTGTCGTCTATCTTATCTGGAATCCAGATCGTAATTAAACTGGGCAGGCGGTATTGATCCTCTACTACCGGTTCAACACCCAGGGCTTTCAGCCCCGCCACCAGGGCCCCGCTGTTCAAACAGTGACGGGCAAACCTTTCTTCCAGCCCTTCCTCTTTTATCATTTCAAGGGCCTGAAACAAACCGTAGATCATATTGATCGGTGCTGTATGGTGATAAAACCTTTCCGCACCCCAGTAGCGGGTTAAAAAGGATAGGTCAAAGTACCAGCTTTGGACCTTGCCCTTTCTTTGCTGGAATTTCTGCATCGCCCTTTCCCCAAAAGTTATCGGGGCTAATCCGGGAGGGGCACTGAGGCATTTCTGGTTACCGCTGTAAACAATGTCTAAATCCCTGCGGTCAACAGCTACCGGCAGGCCTCCCAGTGAAGTTACTGCATCAACGAGCAGCAAGGCATCGTGTTCGCGCATTAATTCGACTACCGGTTCTAAAGGCTGTTGTACCCCGGTGGACGTTTCCGCATGGACTATACCGACCAGTTTTACCCCTGTATGCGCAGCCAGGGTTTTTCCCAATTCGTCTGCATCCACCGGATGGCCCCATTCGGCTTCCACCTCAACGACTTCCGCCCCGCAGCGTGAAGCAACATCAACCATACGCCGGCCAAATACACCGTTTACACCGATTACCACCTTATCTCCAGGTTCCACCATATTAACCAATGCCGCTTCCATACCGGCACTGCCGGTTCCTGAAACAGGGAAAGTTATTTGATTCTTTGTTTCGAAGACATATCGCAGTAATTCCATGGTACTGTTCATAATGCTTAGGAAATCGGGATCCAGATGTCCAAGCGTATGCTGGCCCATTGCTTCCAGCACCCGCTTATGTACCGGGCTCGGCCCGGGACCCAGAAGTAATACTTCTGCAGGCTTTTCAAGTTGCATAGAACGTCACCATCCGTCATCAATTAATTGTAAAGCTTTTATCTGTTCAGTCGGGATTCTGCAAACCCGGATATACTGATGTCTGCATTCAGTAAAATGTGAACTTTCTTTTGAAACCCTGCCTTATTATACAATTTAATATAAAGGGAAATCTATAAAAAGATATTTCATTGACACTTTGGTAAAATAAAAATTGTTTACAATTCTGGTATGAGGCGCATGATTTCTTCCGGGGTGTAGACCAGGTAGTCAGGTTTCCCTTTCTGAAGCAATGAAACGTGGTCATAGCCCCACGAAACAGCGATAATTCTGATGGGGACCTTTCCAGTGGCTGTAATATCGCGCAATTCATCGCCCACATAAATAGCTTCATCGTTTCTAATGGAGAGGTCTCTGAGCGCCTTATTAATTGTACGGTGTTTACCGAACAGGCTTGGACTAGACCGGATATGATCAAAAAGATCCAGTTGATGGCTGGCTAAAAAACTATTGATGTTCTTAGTACTATTTGAAGATACAATGCTTAATATCAGCCCCTCTGTTTTTAGGTTCCGAACCAGCTCTACTATGCCCGGAAAAGGTGCGGCCGATCCAATAAATTCTGAGTATATATGCAAAGTCTCCCGGAGTAGCTGGGGCAGTTTAAAAAGGGGGACTCCTGCTTTTCTAAACCTTTCCCTGATGGGCATAGATCTAATTTCATCCATTTCGCCATTAGGGATAGGAGGCAAATTATGCTTTATGGAAAGCCGGTCGTGGACTTTATATAAAATGTGCCCGGTATCGGCAAGGGTCCCATCGAAATCAAAAAATACTGCTTTAAGCATAATTATCCTTTCCTAAAAAGATCAACTTTTACCTTTTTATAAAAAAGAGAAATCCAGGTTTTCTTGTTTTTTCTGCTGCGTTGATAAGACAGTAATAAAAAACGGTTATTTAAGTGCTTCTGCAGAAAGTGGTCTTTCACCTGCTCAAAGCTATGATCACTTATTCAAGATCGGTTTTAAGGGGTCTTTTTACCAGGGCTATAAGATACTGCATGTTGATCCATCCCTATATATAAAAAGAAAACACCTCGATAGCTTTTAACCGGGATCAAGTAGAATTGACAAAATTGCGTGGAAACGGTAAAATTTATTAGCTCACAACATAAGCATAACACACATGTGATAACGTAAAGATAAGGGCAATCTTTCCGAAAGGAAAGGGCGCAAAGAAAAAGGTCTAAGGCCTGTTGTATTAAAAGGCTATCATTTCCTGGCTGTCGAAGTGGGTTTTTTATTAGCTGACTGGCAGGTATTTGTACCTCCGGTAGTCAATTATTTTGATACTTTTATTGCTCTTGTCTGTAAATGATAAACAGGGATTGCAAGGAGGTGTTAATCTTACCAAAACAGCGGTAGCAAAGTATCATTTATTTATAATCATTTAATCAAAAAGGGTTCATTTAGGATCTTTCGATTCTGCATTTTATCATCGACCAGGTTGTCGGGGGAGACCTTGGGCACGCTGGAAAGTTTGAGGAGGCCTAATATGAAAAACATAAAATTAAAATTAATGCTTTTGTTATTGCTGGTTGGTTTAATACCAGCCATGGTAATTTTGTACTTAAGCTACAATTCTGCCCGTCATAGTATCA